>NZ_JAEHBI010000010.1:0-124316 GCF_016483705.1 Bacillus cereus group sp. N6 | reverse complement strand
TCTCTAAGAAAGGTGGTGAAAACAATGGCTAGAAAGAAAGCAGTGAAAGTATTACGTAAACAAAAGAAAAGAGAAAACATGCAACGATTCACGCAAAAACAAAATATTGGACGAGCTTGCCTTACTGCAAAAGAATTTCGCTTACTGCAACGCATGTCACATAGTTCAAAAGCATTACGAAATGTTGGATTGTACACGATGAAACAAAGTTACTTGAACAATAACAAGATGGCTACTGTAAAAGAAGTGGACACTGCTATGCAAGCCGATATGAATTACTGGGGTATTCAATCAAACTCTGTGCAGGCTATTCGTAGAGCCTTATTTACAGAAGTGAAGAGCTTTTTTAAAGCAATGGAACAGTGGCAGAAAAATCCTGGGAAGTTCACAGGCCGTCCTAAGTTTCCGAATTATTCTCGTTCAACTGACAAACGAATTATTGAAATCTATCAAGTTCCAAAAGTGGATGATAACGGATATTGGATGATTCCGATGAGTGTTGCGTTCAGGCAAAAATTCGGTTCCATTAAAATACGTATGCCGAAAAACTTAAGACATAAAAAAATTTCCTACATTGAGATTGTACCGAAGCAAAAAGGTCGGTTCTTTGAGGTGCATTATACATATGAAATGCACGTTTCTCAAATGAAGAAACAATCCACAACTACTAGTAACGCTTTGAGTTGCGATTTAGGTGTAGATAGATTAGTAAGTTGTGTAACAAATACAGGTGATACCTTCTTAATTGATGGAAAAAAATTAAAATCCATAAACCAATATTTCAACAAAATGATATGTAATCTCCAGCAGAAAAATATTGAAAACGGAATTTCAAAACGAGTTGTAACGAATAGAATGGCTGCACTTTGGCATAAACGAGAAAGACAAATAAATGGTTACATTCCACAAACTGTAGGCTTGTTGTTCAAAAAAGTGAAAGCATTTGGCATAGATACGATTGTCGTAGGCTATAACGTTGGTTGGAAACAAAAATCTGATATGGGGAAAAAGAATAATCAAAAATTTGTTCAAATCCCGTTTCATAAACTGATTGTAGCGATTGAGAATAAATGTATAAAAGAAGGTATACGATTTTTCAAACAAGAAGAAAGCTATACTTCAAAAGCTAGTTTTCTAGACAAAGATCCGGTTCCAGTTTGGTCTAAGGATGAGAGGACGCATTATCGTTTTAGTGGCAAACGAATGACTCGTGGTCTGTACCAAAGTAAAGCAGGAACATGTATCCATGCTGATATTAATGGTGCATTGAATACATTGCAAAAGTCAAGAGTTGTAGAATTAGATGAAAATCTTAAAGTGAAAACGCCGATTCTATTAGAAGCGCAAAAACGTAAGGCTGTTGCCTCGCGCATAGCTTAGTGGGTGCGTCAACCATCCATGTGTACTCGACTTGTCGGGGCTTGTAGTACACGCCAGATTCATCTGAGTGGTGGCTTCTTCCATAAGGAAGAACTGCTTTTTTTCGAAAGGGTGGTGCAAGTGGGGAAACGATTGCTCGTTTCTATTACCAACCCAAAATATACTTGGGGTGTTACCATAAGGTGGCATGAATGCTAGAGCGTCAACTGTCTAGCGATAGACGAAAAGACCTAGCGTTCGAACTCAAGCCCCCACTGAGATGAAACGTTTCATCTCAGTGGGGGTAGTTGACATTCATTCAGACTTTCTGTAGAAGTTTGATGTGATAAGACAAAGAAGACCAACTATGACAATACTTATACCAATCCCTTTATGTAAATTAGGAAATGGTGATGGTATATCTGAGTAAAAATTTGCTAAAATGAGACCGATTGAAAATAAAAATATCCCTATTCTATATAACCATTTTCTTTTGTTCATCATTCTCCCCCCTAAAATTTTTCATACACTCCTTTCTTTTGGACATACTACCTAAAAAAGGAGTGGATAATATGCAAAATTCTATACATAAGCAGATCCTATTTTTATTTTTCCTCTTTCTCATTCTCGTTATCGTTTTCAGCTTTATATTACATACTCCAAAAGATGTTGTACCAAACAGCCTCTCTGTTTATAAACTCTTACTTTCATATTGTCGTTATTGAAGAAGGTGCCTTATATAAGGCACCTTTTAAAATTCTCTCTTCTCATACAACTTCACTGAAACGAAGACAGATACTATGAACATGCATATTGAACTAACAAATAACACACTGTTATATAGTTGAATTTGTTCTAGGTTGATTCCAAAGAAAATAGAAGAAACCGCCATAGGTGCTATTAGTATAAAAATCGCAATAAAAATAGTTTTTTTATATGCTAACCAAAACGATATTGGTAAAACAAAACTTAAATACGTTAAAATAAAGCTAATACTAGCAACCATTGTCGTTTCAATAAATCCAAATAGGTTAACCCCATTCTTCATTCCCATCGTGAAACAACCGACCGTTACGCTTATAAAAAGAATAATAATTGCTACTATATATTTCGCATACACAACCTGTTTTCTTAATATTGGCAAACTATTTAAGATGACTTCACTCTTATTTTTACTACCCTCTTCAAATGTTTTTACCGTTGCCCCAACTGTAATAATTACTGACATAATGATGAATAGATTTTCCGTATCTGTTAAGGCCATATAAAAGAAAACAGGATACAGTATGTACCAAATTAAAAATTTCCATTGCACGATAAAGTCTTTTATTATAAGTTGCTTCACAATCGCTCCCTCCTTATAAATCACGCTCATTGTATAAGTTAATTGAGAGTAACATGGACATAACATACAAAATAAGAAGTCCAGCTATAAAACAAACATTTACGACTAAACTCGTGCTCCAAGCATTCTCTACATCTAACCATTCACTACTTACAATCACTCCACTTAATCCACCAACTATAATTCCCATAAAATAAGCAGCCTGTTTCGAACTGCTATATTCTACCGAAAATTCAATTGGAAGTACGATCATGCTATAAACCAATCCTCCCGTTATTCCGCCAAGAATCGCTCCCCACAGCATAAATCCATTTATATGTTCATTTTGCAACTGAATTAGACCAACTAAAAGTGAGAAAATCACACCTAAAAGAACTAAAATGCTTACAAATATGTATTTTGCTACGACAATGTCTTTACGATCAAACGGTAAACTATTTAATATTTTTTCACTCTTACTTCTAGCCTCATAAATCGTCGACCATATTGTTCCAAGGATAGGTATAGATATGCTAAGCTTCAAAAGAAAATTGTCGCTACAAAAATCAACAATTACTAGGAAAAGCAAGCATATAAAACCAACAAACCCTAACTTTCTTTGCAACATCATATCTTTTAAAACTAGTTGCTTGATCATGTATTACACCTCACTAAACCAATTCCTTAACATCACTTATTAGTTTTTATATAAGAAGGATTAAAGCTCTTTCTTTTTAAAACTCACAATAGCTACAAACATTGAAGCTAAATAACTTACACAAGCGCCTATACTTAAAATACTTATGACTAATAGCACATCGGAAGTTCGAAAAATTATTAGCATAAGCCTTTCATCCGTAAATATATTGCACATAAATCCTAGTAAGCCTATTATAGGAAAAAGCATAACTAATCCCAACATAGTAACCATTCGCTTATCCTCACTATATTTTATGGGAAGGATCATAACAGCATACAGAATAGAAAAGAAAATAGCTATAAATGCTGCATACCAAGGAATATTTATATTTTCTTTTAATACAAATACAGGTAGTACAAAGAAAACGAATGTAATGATTAAGCTGAATGCCATAAATAATAGTGTCGATATGTATTTCGCAATGACAAGATCTTTCCTAGTAAAAGGTAGACTTACTAACACTTTTTCCGTACTATTTTTCTCCTCATTTGATAAAGAGATTGAAATCATCAAAAGACATATAGCAAAACAAACATATGCTAATTGAAATGGTTCTATAGTGTTTTGGAATGCTCCGTATATTGGTAAGATTAAATAGATAAGAAACATTTTTCTTTGTAAGAAAAACTCTTTCAAAATTAACTGTTGCATACAATTCCTCCCCTACAAATCACGTGCTTCATAAATTTTAATTGTAAGAAACATAGAAGCGATATAAATACTGACTAATGCAATGAATCCAACTATAAATACACCAATATGCATAGGATTCATAATCCACTCCATGAATGAAGGTGTTGTTTCATTCAGCCCATCACTAATAAATATCCAAAGTATCCCCCCGACTCCTATTGATGCTGCTGATACTAGACTTCTTACTACATTCGATTTTATAGCATAATAACTAGGGAAAAAGGTGACAACTAAAAATACGGCGTAAACAAACCCATTTACTACTCCATACCATGGAATTTCAATGTATAGATTAGGATGATATGCACCGATATCACCAATAACAGCGATACCTCTTATAAGGAAAATAAGCAACAACGTAGAGAACATGCCACCTACAATAAATATTGCGCTAGATATATATCTAGCAATCACGATATCCTTTCTACTTAACCGTAAACTATTCATAACAATGTCGCTTGTATTCCGTTCATCTATTACAATTAATATCGTAACTGAGGAAAGAGTTATAAATAAACAACTCATAGGAAACAGCATTTCACCACCGTTTTCAAACAAAAAGAATACAAAGGGTATAGTAAGATACACTGACCATATCCCCCGAAAAAAGAACAAATCTTTATAGATGAGCTGACGCACAGGCACCTCTCCCTTTTGCGGTGTAAACGATAATATCATCTAATGTAGGCTTTTCTAGTACAACCTCATTTCCAAACCAATCGATAATTGCTTGTTTATCCTTCGCTAAACCTTCGAAACCAAATTTATTTTTTCGTAATCCAACAAATAATTCTTTTCCTTCTCGGTCTAATAAATCATTACTTCCTTTTACGATTACGTAGTTCTCCATTAGTTCATCTTTCTCACCAGTAAATATAATTTCTCCATCATTGATGAACGTAATATAATCTGCGATGCGCTCTAAATCTGTTGTAATGTGCGTTGAGAATAATACAGATACTTCATCCTCCATTACAATTTCTTGCAAAATATCAAGTAATTCACTTCGAACAACTGGATCTAATCCTGCTGTCGGTTCATCCATAATGATAAACTCTGCGTGATGTGAAAGTGCGATAGCAATCGCAAATTTCATTTTCATCCCTTTTGATAGTTCTTTAATTTTTTTATACTTCGGAACTTGTAATCTGTGCATATACGATTGATACTGCTCTTCGTCCCACTTTTTATATAATGGTGCAATAATACGTTTCATTTGTTCACACGTTAAATCTTCGTAGTAATGGTTTTCATCATATACAAAACCAATATTTTGTTTTATTTCCTTTTCAGCTTTCTTATTGTCTTTGCCAAAAATTTTTATATCGCCGCTATCTTTTCGAATTAAATTCATAATCATTTTGATTGTCGTACTTTTCCCTGCGCCATTCGGTCCGACAAATCCCATAATATATCCGCGTGGTAACGTAAAACTTATATTTTTCACTGCAAAATCTTGATAACTTTTACAAACATTTTTTAGCTCTAACATCTCTTATTCCCCCTCATATAAACACGCAATCATCTGCTGTAAATCTTCAAGTGAAAGCTGCAACGCTTTACTTTCATTTACAATCTCTTCCGCTTTACTTTCCAATAGACGAAGCCTTTGTTCTTTTAGTAGTTCATTATTTTTACGTGAAACATAAGTCCCCTTCCCAGCAACAGTTTCTATATATCCTTCTTTTTCAAGCTCCTCGTACGCACGCTTCGTTGTAATTACACTAATTTGTAATTCCTTCGCTAAGCTACGAATAGACGGTAATTGGTCTCCACCCTTTAAACCACCATTTAAAATAAGCTGGCTTAATTGTTTTCTTATTTGTACATAAATAGGGTCTTGGGAAGAATTCGAAATAATAATATTCATGTTTTCCTCCAGTGTGTATATACTGTATATACCTTATATACACAGTATATACACACCATCCTATTTTTGGCAAGAAAAAAAGACCAACATTTTCCTGTTGGTCTTTCGTATATGTATCACTTTTCAAAGCGATCTAACATCTCATCTCTCATTCCGAAACTCACTACCGCAATTCCTACATACATAAACAGAAGGAACGCCGGATGAACTGTGTTGTACCAAGTGCTATCAACAATTAAATAAATCGTTAATGCTACAACAAGAACAAACGCTAAGATAAACATATAAAAGTGTCTTGTACTACCCATAATAAACTCCTCTCTTCTCTCGTCACCATTCAACAGTATATTGTATCGAATAATTCGATATGACTCAAGGTTAACTTTCTGTTATGTAATCAAGTTCCACCTTTACAATGTCCTCACATGCTATTGAAATGATTGTTCCTTTCTTATCAATTGCCGTCACTTCTCTATTATCCATTACACGATGTGCTACTCTTTCTAATACTTTTCCTTGATCTCGATAACAAAATTCTTTTACATCTTTAATCGTTTTTCCGTTTTCTAAATGGTATATCATTCTATAACACCGATATCCCACATTTTCACCCCCAACTTGCTCGTTTTTTCACATATACATAAAAATGAGTCATTCCTATCTCATTGCATCTTCTTAATTTCAATAAAATTCTAACAAAAATAAATACTTTTATCAAACTGACTTTTTCAACAAAATCACCTATGAAACTACTTCTTTACACCATTATGAAACAAAAAATATAAAATTTTAACATTTTCTTCACTAGTTCTGCATAAAGTGAAACTTTAATCAGCGGGGGATTTTTGTTCATCCCCATTGATTATCCGCCCACAAATCGCGGGACAAATTCTCCATACAAAAAAAGAACCCGCATATAGCGAGTTCTTCCTTTTTTATTCTAATTAAACTTGTACAGGAGCTAGCTTTTCATAACGTAAAACTGGTTTACGAGCAGCCAATGTTTCATCCAAACGTTTAATTACCGTTGTATGTGGCGCTTCTTGTACAACTTCTGGATTTTCTTCTACTTCTTTAGCAATTTGAATCATCTTATCAATGAAACCATCTAATGTTTCTTTTGATTCTGTTTCTGTCGGCTCAATCATAATACATTCTTCCACATTTAATGGGAAGTAAATTGTCGGTGGATGGTAACCGAAATCAAGCAGGCGCTTTGCGATATCTAATGTACGTACGCCAAGTTTCTTTTGGCGACGACCTGATAATACAAACTCATGCTTACAATGTCTATCGAACGGAAGATCATAGAATGGTGCTAATCTTCTCATCATATAGTTCGCATTTAATACCGCATACTCCGTTACTGCACGTAGTCCATCTGGACCCATAGAACGAATGTATGTGTATGCACGAACGTTAATTCCGAAGTTACCATAGAATGGTTTTACGCGCCCAATTGCTTCTGGACGATCATAATTAAAGTGATAGCCATTTTCCGTTTTCTCTAAAATTGGTTTTGGTAAGTACGGAATTAAATCAGCTTTCACACCTACTGGACCCGAACCTGGGCCACCGCCGCCGTGAGGACCTGTAAATGTTTTATGAAGGTTTAAATGCACAACGTCAAATCCCATATCTCCTGGGCGCGCTTGGCTTAATACCGCATTTAAGTTTGCACCATCATAGTATAATTTACCGCCTGCGTTATGGACGATTTCTGCCATTTCTAAAATATTTTCTTCGAATAGACCTAATGTATTAGGATTTGTTAACATAAGTGCTGCTGTTTCTTCGTTTACAACACGTTTTAAATCTTCTAAGTCAACAAGACCATGTTCATTTGATTTTACTGTAATTGTTTCAAAACCAGCTACAGTTGCAGATGCTGGATTCGTTCCGTGAGCAGAGTCAGGAACAATTACTTTCGTACGGTTAAAGTCACCATTTGCTTCATGGTATGCACGAATTAACATTAAACCTGTCCATTCTCCGTGTGCACCCGCTGCTGGTTGCAATGTAACAGTATCCATACCTGTAATCTCAATTAAGTGCTCTTGTAAGTCGTACATTAATTCCATTGCACCTTGTACTGTCTTTTCATCTTGTAATGGATGAATATTTGCAAATCCTGCGAAACGAGCTACATTCTCATTAATTTTCGGATTATATTTCATCGTACAAGATCCAAGTGGATAGAATCCAGAATCTACACCGTGGTTACGGTTTGAAAGTGCTGTATAGTGGCGCATAATGTCAAGTTCAGATACTTCTGGTAGCTCTGCATCTTCTACTCGAATATAATCGCTCTCAAACACATCTTCTAGTTTCACTTCTTCTACATCTAATTTTGGTAGGCTATATCCTATGCGTCCTTCTTTACTCACTTCAAAGATAAGTGCTTGGTCTTGGTTCTTCATTGGATAGCCCCCATTTCGTTTACAAGTGTGTCAATTTCCTCTTTTGTACGAAGCTCAGTTACTGCTACAAGCATATGGTTCTCATGCTCTTTATAATCACGGCCTAGGTCGTAACCGCCGATAATATTCTTTTGTAATAATGCATCGTTTACTTCTTTCACTGGACGCTTGCAATCTACAACAAACTCATTGAAGAATGGTCCAGCAAATGTTACAGTGAAGCCTTTCGCTTCAAATTGACGTTTTGCATATTGTGCTTTAGAAATGTTTTGACGTGCCATTTCTTTCACACCTTGTTTACCAAGTGCCGTCATTGCAACTGATGCTGCTAATGCATTTAACGCTTGGTTTGAACAAATGTTAGACGTCGCTTTATCACGGCGAATATGCTGTTCACGTGCTTGTAACGTTAATACAAATCCACGTTTACCATCTGAATCTACAGTTTGTCCAACAAGACGTCCTGGAATTTTACGCATAAATGCTTTCGTTGTTGCAAAGTAACCACAGTGTGGTCCACCAAACTGCGTTGGAATACCAAATGGTTGTGCATCACCGATTACAACATCAGCACCAAATTTTCCTGGTGGTGTTAATGCGCCTAATGATAATGGATTTGAAGAAACGATAAATAATGATTTTTGTTGATGAACGATTTTTTCAATATCAGCTAATTTTTCAACTTGTCCGAAGAAGTTTGGATATTGAACGATTACACAAGCAACTGTATCATCTACTTCACTTTGTAATACGTCTAAATCTGTTACACCATCTTTATGATTAATTTCAACAACTTCAAGATGTTGACCTTTTGCATACGTTTCAAGTACTGCTCTTGATTCTGGATGAACTGCACTAGATACAAGGATTTTCTTTTTGCGAGTATGGCCAGCTGCTAGCATTGCCGCTTCAGCTAAAGCTGTACCTCCGTCGTACATAGAAGAGTTTGCTACATCCATTCCTGTTAATTCACAAATCATTGTTTGGAATTCAAAGATCGCTTGTAATTCCCCTTGTGAAATTTCTGGTTGGTATGGCGTGTAAGCTGTATAAAATTCTGAGCGAGAGATAACGTGATCTACAATTACTGGAGCGTAATGATCGTATACACCTGCTCCTAAGAAAGAAGCGTATTCTTTTAAGTTAGCATTTTTACTAGCCATTTGAGTTAACTCTTTTAAAAGCTCCGGCTCTGATTTTGCTTCTTTAATTTTTAAATCCCCTTTAAAACGAACACTCTCTGGAATATCAGAGAATAACTCATCGATCGTTTGAACGCCGATCGTTTGTAACATTTCTTTTTTGTCTTCTTCTGTCATTGGAAGATAACGATGCAACATGAAATCTACCCCTCTCCCCGTTACTTTGAACGTTTATAAAATGGTGTTGGAACAACTACTGCTTTGACGCGTTTATTACGAATTTCAATTTCTACTTCTGTATCAACTGCTGCGTATTTTACATCAATTAGTGCTAAACCAATGCTTTTCTTTAACGTTGGAGATTGTGTACCACTCGTTACTTCCCCGATTTTTTCTTCTCCAATAAATACAGGGTAATGTGTACGAGGAATTCCACGTTCGATTACTTCAATGCCGACTAACTTACGAGACGCACCGTTTTCTTTTTGCTCTTTTAACGTTTCTTTTCCATAGAAGTCTGCTTCTTTATTTGGTTTTACCGCAAAGCCAATGCCAGCTTCAATCGGTGTAATATCTTTTGATAATTCTTGACCATAAAGTGGTAATGTTGCTTCGAAGCGAAGTGTATCGCGAGCACCTAAACCACATGCTTTTAAGCCTTCTTCTGCTCCAACTTCAAGAAGTTTCTCCCAAAGTTTTGCAGCATCTTCACTCTTACAGTAAATTTCAAATCCATCTTCACCTGTGTAACCTGTACGAGATACAAGTGCTGGAATTCCATCTACAAGAATATCGTTTTTAAATTTAAAGAACTTAATTTCTTTCAAATCTTCTGACACAACTTTTTGTAAAATGCCTTCTGCTTTTGGACCTTGAATTGCAAGCTGTGCAACTTCACTAGAAACATTGACTACTGTCGCATCGCCAATTACATGGCTAGCTAACCATTCGTAATCTTTCTCGATATTTGATGCATTGATTACTAATAAATAGTCTTCTTCACCACGTTTGTAGATTAATAAATCATCTACTGTACCACCATTTTCGTAGCACATAGCTGTATATTGTGCGCCTCCTACCTTTAAGGTAGAAACGTCATTTGTAACAACACGTTGTAAAAATGCTAAACTATCTACACCTTTTACCTCAACTTCTCCCATATGAGACACATCGAACAAACCTGCAGCCGTACGTACAGCTTCATGTTCTTCTTTAATGCTTGAAAATTGAACTGGTAATTCCCAACCACCGAAGTCGATTGTTTTTCCACCATACTTCGCGTATACATCAAATAACGGTGTACGTTGTAATGTAATCATGCTCTCTCCCCCTTATGCTTTGACAAATCAATAAAAGTTGCTCGCCATATCTAAACATTTTCACTCTGAAAAGATAGGATATACGGAATCTCATTATATTTTTTTATGAAAGCGTAAATAAAAAATCACTTTCTTGGATAAAATACGAAAGATTCCACACATTTCACACCATTATCCTAACATTATTCGCTATATTTCATCAATATTCTAGCATAAAAAATAATTTAGAATTTTTCATTCTTAATCTTATTAAATACAATTTTCAAAATTTAGCCCTTTATCTTTGCCTATTCTTTAACTTTCAGCAAGTGTAATAGAGCCTTATTACAAGGCTTATATAATAAAGATTTTTTTAATAATTACTTTAGTTTATAAAAGGTGGGAGAGTCGTAATGAATGTCGATATTTCCGTAGATCGAACGTGGCAAAACAATTTTTTAAATAGAATTAACGAAGATGGTCCTTGGACAAATTGGGATTTATATCATTTAGCTTATAAAACAGAAAAATCGTTACTTGTTCCTACTTTCGATGGATTACAAGCACCGAAGCATTTATCTCATTTCACACCACTTCCTCATCAATTAGAAGTCGCTCAAAATGTCATTGAACAAATGAATGGTAAAGCGATACTAGCAGATGAAGTGGGACTTGGGAAAACGATTGAAGCTGGGCTGATTTTAAAAGAATATATGGTCCGCGGCCTTGTGAAAAAAGTACTTATACTCGTCCCTGCCTCTCTCGTATCACAATGGGCATACGAATTAAATACAAAGTTTTTTATTCCAGCTGTAGCCCAAAAGAAAAGCTACTCGTGGGAACAAGCCGATGTGATTGTATCATCAATTGATACTGCAAAACGTTCACCGCATCGCGATATCGTTTTGAATTTAGAATATGACCTTATTATTATCGATGAAGCACATAAACTTAAAAATAATAAAACAAAAAACTATGAATTTGCACAACGATTAAAAAAGAAATTTTGCTTATTATTAACCGCTACGCCTGTTCAAAATAAGATTGATGAAATTTTCAACCTCGTTTCTTTATTAAAGCCAGGACATTTAGGCAATCAATCCAACTTTGAAGAATATTATGCTTCAAAAAATCGTTCCGCCGAATCTGATGAAGATTTAAAATCTCTTATTAACAAAGTGATGGTCCGAAATCGACGTCATAATACCGGAATTGATTGGCCAAAGAGACATGTACGTACAATTTTTGTTGAGTTTAATGAAGAAGAGCAAGCTTTGTATAATGGTATTGAAAATTGGCGAGGACAAGATGCTTTCACATCTGCTTTCTCATCGTTAACTTTAAAACGGGAAGCGTGTAGTAGTCGTGAAGCTGTTTACTATTCATTAAAAAAACATGTGGAAAAAAGGCAGAAAGAAAATGAGCATTACATAAAAGACCCGCATATTGATGTGCTAATGGACAAAATTAATCATATTCCTTTCAACTCAAAAGCGAATAAAGCACTAGAACTTATAAAAGAAATTGACGATAAAGTCATTATTTTCACTGAATATAGAGCTTCACAAATGTATTTACAATGGTTTTTACAACAACACGGTATTTCTTCCGTTCCATTCCGCGGCGGGTTTAAACTTGGGAAGAAAGATTGGATGAAGGAGCTTTTCCAAAACCACGCACAAGTATTAATTGCAACCGAAGCTGGTGGTGAAGGGATTAACTTACAGTTTTGTAGCCATATGATTAATTATGACTTACCGTGGAATCCAATGCGTCTTGAACAAAGAATCGGACGTATTCACCGTCTTGGTCAAAAGAATGATGTTCATATTTATAACTTAGCTACAAAACATACTGTTGAAGAACATATTTTGAAACTGTTATATGAAAAAATCAATTTATTTGAGCGTGTTATCGGTGAACTTGATGAAATTTTAACGAGAATTAATATGAAAAACATCGACGCACATATTCAAGAAATATTTGCGCAATCAAAAAGCGAAGGAGAAATCCGAATTAAGATGGAAAACTTAACATCTATTATCGACTTCGCGAAACGAAATGAAGCTGAGGTGCAAGGCTATGCAGCAACATGAAATTCATAATTACTTATACAATTTTTTTGAGGCGAATAACTGCGAAATTTTAAAGCGCTCCCCTCATCTATTAGATGTGCAGTTAACAATTGAGATGGATAAATTATTAATGAACCGTCCTTTTTATTGGCACTATCTTGAGAAAACAGGAGGCGTACCGAATCCGATGCGCCTTACTCTTCTTACAAATCCAGAAAGTGAAGAAAGCGATGGTGAGCTTATTCACTACGGTTCACCACGTCTTCATCAAATTTTCCAAACGACAAAAGAATTAGGCTCTTACATACGTTTATATGAGGAAGTACGGCATAGCGGAGCGACACATACACCACTCCATCCTTGGCTCGGTGTAAATATTAAAGTTTCCTATCAATGTGATCGAAAAAAAGACATCCTTCACTCCATTGGGATTCATCTCATTTCTGGCACAATGATTGCAAACTTTCATGAAACATTAGCTAAAATTAAACTTACACCGAAAATACCTGACTTTTGCTTTACGCTCTCGCCTATCATTAAACCGCAAAGCGGTTTACAACGTATAGAGGATGCTTTAAAAAATATTATTGCAGAAGATGACCATACGTGGGCGAAAGAAGCAAGAGTGCGCTGGAATCACGATTTAGATCTTTTAAATCGTTTTTATGAAGAAAGTGATGAACTCCCCGAAAGCTATGAAATTGAAAAACAAGCCTTGCAAGAGCAATATGAACCACGCATTACAGTACAAATTATTAACGGCGGACTCTTTTATGTTACCGCGAATCATTTTCTTTCTTAAAAAGCCCCTTCTGTTTTAGAAGGAGCTTTTTTTGGGTTATCCTCTATCGCCATTACGCTCTTGTTGTTTTTGCTTTGCCATACGTTTTTGATGCGCACGATCCTTTGCGCTCACATGATTAGCATCAGTTGGAAGATTTTCTTTTGAACGACCAATTCCATTACTCATCTTTATCACTCCTTTTTATATCTTTCAAAATACATCCTTATTTTCAGCTAGAGATACAATCCTTATACAAAAAAATAAGAGCAGCCATTGGCTACTCTTACTCACTCACATATTTTTGAAACATATCATGGATGCCTTTATTTACGAGGTTCGAGATCTGCTCGTCAGATTTATTCGGATAACGATCACGCAATCTGATAGATGCCTTCACCATTAAATTTTCTAATACAGAACGGCCACCTTCTCCATAAATAATTTCAGCATACTTAACAAGCCTTCCATCCTCTACTGTTGCTGGATTATGATTGAAGAAAAATTTACTCATTGTCTCCACCTCTCTATTTTGATAACGTTTACATTTATATAGATTATTTATGTTATTTATTTCACAATATTGTATGCATGTATATTTAATTAGTTTCATTATAAAGCAACATATCGATAGTAAATATGTGATTTTCCGTCCATTTTGTGAACAAACCAAAAAAATGAAAGCGTTTCCTTTATTATATACTAAAAAAACTTACTACGCTAGGGGCAATTTTTTCAATCTACTAATCCCTCAAAAAGTGATATATTTTTTCTTTTCCCATTAAACATTATACAATTTTCAGAAATTATATTATAAAATATATGTATGACTTAAGGAGGATTTATATGAATCAAAATAAAAAAGCTATATTAGATCTTGTCTTTTATCTCGTAATCCCATTCCTCATTTGGAAATTTGCAAAACCTTATATCGATCCTTATTACGCGATGTTACTTTCCTCTGTTCCGGGGATTATTTATACACTGTATACCTTTAAAAAAGAAAAACAGTTTAACGTAACAGGATTCTTTATTTTAATTACACTCATTTCTAATACAACGGTAGACCTATTATCTGGATCAGCTGAACGAATGTTATGGAACGATGCGTATTATCACATCGTGCTCGGTATTATCGTTATATGTACCATTTTTATAAAAAAACCACTTATGTTATATTTCGCAGCAGATATTGCCGCATTGCAAGGCCATGACCGTGATAAAAGTCGTGAACTGTATCGTGATAGTCGTATCTATCCAGCACTAAAATATTTAACGCTATTTTTCGGGCTACAATTCATATTAAAAAGCTTCTTAAAAATTTATTTCATCTCTGTTTTCGGTGTAGATGGCTATGGTGAAATGAGAGCGATTATGACCGCTGTTGGATGGGGCATTTCCATTTGTATCGGAATTGGATTTGTTTGGGTAAACAACAAAATACATGCTGTTACAGAAGAAAAAGAATCTGTACAGTAAATGAAAATCCCCTAGTAGCATCATACTACTAGGGGATTTTCATTTTACTACACATATTAAGAAATCGTTAACTTGATTTTTTTCTTTTATTTTTTACGTTTCGATAAAACAAAGCAGCACTAAGCGGCATAACACCAAACCACTTATTCATAAATGGCTCTTTTTCAGCACGGCGTTGTTCTTTCTTTTGTTTACGATCTTCTTTTGGAGCATCCATATACGACACAAACTGCTGTGTCACAAAGCGAACATAATCATTAGTAGACATATTATCATCACCTCTACTTGATTAGTATGTCCACTTTTTTATTCATTAATCTTTTCTTTTAATTCATTCATGATTTGTTTTACCGATTTATTCGTCGTATCGATATGAATATGAGCCTCTTCATATTGAGCTCGGCGCGATTCAAATTTTGCCACAAATGCCTCTATATCTTTCTTCTGAAATAGTGGACGTGTCGTATCTTCACGAAGCCTTTCTGCAATTACATGTGGATCACAATATAAATACACGACAGTTCCATTTTCCTTCATCCACTTTCGGTTTTCCTCTCGCTCAATGATTCCACCACCAGTTGTAATAATTACATTACAACTGGGTAGTGAACGTAACATTTCACTTTCATATTCCCGAAAAGCGATTTCCCCTTCTTCGGCAAAAATATCACGAATTGCCTTCTCTTGCTTCTCTTCAATCTTTTGGTCGGTATCGACAACATCCATATGAAGTTCTTTACTTAATTCTTTTCCAATTGTTGTTTTCCCAGCTCCCATATAACCGGTTATGTATATAGTTTTCATGTTCGTTCCTCTCAATCATCCGTTATTATTTGTTATTATAACGAAAGATTACATTATTTAATAAAAAAACGTTTTGTTCTCCTTGTACAATGAAGAACAAAACGTCACATACACGTTTTTACTTATAAGTGCCTCTTCTCACCCACTGCGTTGCAATCCATTTCTCACCTTTCGTTACAGGTGCCCCTCCATGTAACGTAAGCTCATTTAGTGATTGATCTTGATAAAAATACTCAAAGTATACTGCCATTCCCTTTCTAGGGTGCACAGAAAGATTTAATTTCGGGAAGAACGTTTCTCCGCCTTCTTCTACATCATTTAAGTACATGATAAGCGTACTGATACGATTATTAGCAGCTGATCTACTATGTTCCGCAAAATAATCATAGTGCGCTTTATATTGTTGATCCACTTCATAATTTAAAATGTGCAATCCTTCTCCATGCGCTACAGGAACATTCATGATAGATGAAATTCGTTTTTCAATCTTTACAGTAAGCTCATTGTCTTCCAAAAATGCACCGCTACTCGTTCGAATATCATTTACATCACGTGATGAACCAACTTTAGAACGTTTCATTTTACTTTTAGACAATTCAATCAATTCGTCGCATTCTTCATCACTTAATACATTTCCTAACACGACAATAAGAGGTTCTTCGAATTTTGAAATAATGTGTATTTCCCTATCTTCCGTCATAATTGCATTTCCTTTATGATCAAAAATAGTTTGTTCCTTATTTTCACCTATTTGATTGTTATTTGTCATTTCCCTATTCTCCCTAAAAAATATGTTTGGATAGCTTGAATATATCATATTCTTTCTACCTTTCTCTTTTTTGAGAAAATTTAAACTTTCAATTGTTTTATTTATCCATTTCCTATAAAAAAATAACCTATTTTAAAATAAGAAATTATGGTTTTCATCCGTATATTTTACATGCTATCCTTCTATCCAATCGAATATTTTCTCATCCTTTTTTCTATACCGGAAACTAACCTTGTAGAAAACTTCTTGTTTTATTTTGCACTGCAACGAAACGAGTATAACATCGTTTTCAAAGACGTAATTCCCACTTGCTTCGCCCTTTTCATATTGAAAGAAAAAAGTATCTTCCTTTTCTTTTTGCTGTAAGTCTTTTTTTATATTTGTAATAGATCGATTTAGTAGTTCCTCCAGTACAAACTTTTGCTCTATTTCAATATAAAATTTTTTATCTATAAGCAACATATTCGTTTCGTATACAAAGAACGAAGTTAATAATACAAGAAAAATGATTGTTCCTGGCATCGTAAATCCATCTTGTTTTCTCATATATTTATTTCCATTTCGCTATACCTGACAGCTACACCTTCATATATTTTCCCACTCATATCTTTCACATTTATAAAGAGCAAATGAGGTGTTACTTCATACGAAACCATTTCAACATTTTGCAATATAACTTCTCTTCCGCGCATATTCACTTTTCTTATAAGATGATTATTCAATTTTTCATACGTCACTTCATCTCCAGTGCGAAGACGGAAGCGCAAAAGATTATCTTTATTTTCAGGGACTATTTTTTCTACAAAAGATACTTTACGAAACTCTAACTGTACTTGTCCTATAAACACATCCCATTCCCAATTATTTAATCCTTTTGATTGGTTGTTTTCTATTCCAATAAAATTTAAACGTGGCAAGAGTAAAAAGAACAGTGATAACAGAAAAAAACATACGATCATTTCTATTAATGTAAACCCAACTTCTAATTTATTTTTTCTCCTGCATAAAAGCATTGTTCCATCATTCTTCCTTTCACATCTTTCCACATAGCACAAACTTCATTTCCTCCCCAATATGTGTAATATACATTTCCGTTTACGACTTTTTCTTGCGGTCGTTTCGCCCCATTCTCATACATATATAAAGCTGCTTCCCTTTTTAATAATACAAATGCTTTATAACGAATTTGTATGTTTTTTCGTTCTTGCATAACCAATACTGTTTGCGGAAGTAGTAAAGATACTGCCATCATTACTATACTTAATGCTACAAGCATCTCAGCCATCACTGACCCTTTTTGACATTTCACGATACGTAAATCTCCCTCTCCCAAGCTGAAATACAATCTCATATTTATAACTTCGATACGAAAGTAAAATAGTGCCACCTCTATTAATATTTCCACTCGGATTATATGTCATCGGATTTGGAAAAGTATTCAAATCAATTTGTATATCGCTATCATATTCTCTTTTAATGATAGTAAGATTCTCACTTAGCTCCCCTATATAATACGTATGTCTATCTTTATACCATCGTAATGTATAGTGTTTTTGACGGTTTATCGCTAATTGTTGCATATACAAAATATCGTTTGAAAACTGTCTTAAAAATTGTTCCACTTTTTGTTTTTCATGTAATGAATGTACGTTAAAATACGTGACCATACTTAGTACAGAAATTGCAAATAGAACGAGTAGCATTTCTAACAGAGTAAAACCTTTTTGTTTCACAGTTTCCCAGTTGTTACTGTGCCATCATTTGAAATATGAATGGCTTCACCATTCGGACACTCATCAGCTGTAATATATTTTTCATCCCTTAGCTCTTTTATCGAGGGAATTTTATTATGTTGTAAATGGTATGCTTGTATTTGAGCTTCTATAGATTTCACATAGGCTTTACATCCTTTTCCTTCGACGGATGAACGCTGTGTAACTACATTCGGAATAATTAATAGTAATAGTACAGTTATGACGACCATAACTAATAACATTTCTAAAAGGGTAAACCCTTCTTCATTCTGCATGTAAATGCCTCCTAAATAGAATTCATCATTTGAAACATTGGCATAATCATCGCTAAATACATAAGAACGACTATTCCTCCAATACACGTAAATAAAATTGGTTGAATGATCACTAACATACGTTTAACTTTTTGCTCCATCTTTTCCATAATAAGATCGCTATAGTCACCTAATTCAAGCACCAAATTACCGTTTGCTTGTCCATGCGTAATAATATAAGAAAGTTCTTCCTCATAATATCCGCTTTTAGCAATAATAGATTGCAACGGTTCTCCTGCAATTAATTGGCGTTCAATTCGACCCGCTTCATATTGAAAGAACGGATGATAATTTTGCTCCATCATTATTGTTAGGGCCTCAAGTACTGATAGTCCACCTTGTAATAAACCGCTCAATTGAGTGGCGAAATAATGTGAATGCTTTAAAATAAGAAATGTTTTTACGAGGGGGATACGAAGCATAATTTTTACCTGCTTCATATGCGGGAGTTTCCGAAAGTAAAACATATATACACTACATCCAATCATAATGATAAAAATAGTGCTAAAAATAAGGCTGGGTAGCAGCTTAATTGCACTTAATATTTGTTCTGTAAGTAACGGTGCTGTAGAACCGAATGAACTATATACCATGTCAACCTGCGGTAATAAAATGCGGTTAAAAACAAAAATCATGATTATTAAAAAGAACGCCAAAAACATAGGATACTGCATTATTTTCATCATATCTTTCCTATACTTATCCTTTTTATAAAGAAGTGCGCTCCCTTGTTGCAACGCAAAAGAAATATCACCATGTTGCTCAGCATAAAATAAATAACTTAACACCTCCTGATGAAACATTAATTGATGAAAAGAATCATGTAGACTTTTTCCATCTTTTAATCCATCAATCATGCGCTGCAATTGTACTTTCTTTTCTAAAGGTAATTGAAACTGTAAAAATTCTAATGCCTGCAAAAGGGAGTATCCTTTTTCTAATAGTTCTCCTAATCGTTTCAGCAATACTACTTGATCACTTAAACTCCATATTTTCTTAAACATACACATCCTCTTCTAAAAATCCTAAAGCGTATCCTTTTCGTATCGAAGATTCTAATGTTTCGTGCTTGTACGTGACACATTCCCCGTTTGCTTCTTTAATTGCTTGTTTTAACTCATATCCATATAACAACTCATAAATACTCGCTTGTCTTACCTGCCTCATTGATTTACATAAAGTTGAGCACTTTCTTTGGCAAAACGGACACTTCAATTCGACAAGTCGCTGTGCAGCTATAGCCAATAAAGATTGTTCAATCTCTTGCCTCGTTATACCGAAATCCATAAATCGGAGTATCGCCCCTTTCGCATCACTAGTATGCAGTGTCGTCATTACTAAATGTCCAGTCAAACTTGCTCTTATAGCGATTTTCGCTGTTTCTTCATCACGAATTTCACCGACTAAAATAATATCTGGATCATGACGTAAAATGGCCTTTAGTCCCGCCTCATATGTGATACCTGCTTTTTCATTTATTTGAATTTGTAATACATCGTCATTTCTTTTTTCAACTGGATCTTCAAGTGTAACGATGCGACGTGTTTTCTTTTTTTTAATTACCTCTAATAATGCATACATTGTTGTTGTCTTCCCCGAACCAGTCGGTCCAGTAAATACGAGTAACCCATGTGAATAGTGTAAAAAAGAGAGTAGTTTTTTCACTGTACTTGGAAATAACGAAAGATGAGATAACGGCTGAATAGATGCTTGTAAATGAAGACGAATAACGAGACTTTCTTGGTATACGGTTGGAAGCGTGGAAAGGCGTAAATACACTTCTTGTCCATCCATTTGTAAATACAGTGAACCATTTTGTGGCTTCCGTCTCTCCCCTATATCCATGGATGCTAAAAATTTAAAGTGTGAAACAAGTTTTTCTCCAAATTCCTTTTCGATACAGTGTTTCGTCATTAAATCTTTTCCTATACGCAGTTGAACCGCTACATCCTTCTTCCGGGGCACAATATGTAAATCCGAAGCTTGTACCCTGCACGCCTCTTTCAAAATCGTATTCGCAAAAATTTCAATTCCATTCATCATTTTTCCCTCCCCACTATGTATATAGCATGAAAAAATTCATAAGAAAAATTACTACTTTTGTATTTTCACTAGAGTAAAAAGGAAAAATATGTTTGTGAAATTATGAACAATTTCCGAATTATTGTCTGAAATTACCTATATGGAAGTTTATCTGTATTATAATGTTATTATCTTGGATAAAGTGATAAAGGTGGAGATCCTCATGGAACAAGCTTTAAAAATTACAGGCGTATTATCTGACCCAACTCGTTATTACATTTATAAATATATTTCTCAAAAACATAGCTACGTAACTGTACAAGAAATTGCAGATGAGTTTGACATTCATCCAAACGTAGCGCGTTTACATTTATCTAAATTAGAAGATGTTCATATGCTGAAATCGGAAACGAAGAAAACTGGAAAAGGCGGAAGACCAAGCAGATTATATGTATTATCTGAAGATGTGATTCAATTACAATTTCCATTCCGCGATTATCAATTGTTAGCAAGAGTAGCATTTAATTCTTTACTTAGCCTTGGCGCCGCTGGTGAAAAAGCGCTATACGAAACAGGAAAACAATTTGGGGCCGAGTTAATGCAACAACATATGCAGCGTTTACATGTGAATGAAGATGCTTTAACAGTAGAGCAAAAAGTCCAAATTGCAAAAGAAGCTTTCTCAACAGCTGGTTTATCACCTGCATTTGAATTAAGTGCAGATGGAACGAAAATTTTCTATGATGTGCACAATTGTCCATTTAAAGAAGTTGCTATTCATCACCCAACTGAAATTTGTAATATGCACGGAGATATGATGAAAGGGATTTTTGAAATCCTATTCCCTAACATGGAATTAACTCGAAACGATAGTCTACTAGATGGATGTAAATCTTGTAATTATAAACTAACAATTTAATTTCTCATATAAAAAGAAGCCAATTATAATTGGCTTCTTTTTATATGAATGAATATTTACAATAGTAAGAAAAATAAACTATAATGAGGAGAGGTTTACTTTTTTTAGAAAAGGAGGGAGATGGCATGGAGCGCATGTTTCGCGTTCTCGGCTTTTGGACTGGAATTTTCTCGGTTATGTTTTACGTAGGGGATATGCAACAGGCCGCACTACTATTTTTAGGACAAACAGGTTTCTTCGTACTTTTAAGCTATTTAAATTTAACAGAGCGTATGTATATATACGTATTCGGGGCATATTTAACTGTTTTCTTCATAGGATTTACATACTACACGACGTTTTTACTTGTCCCTGGAGCTGGACATTAAAGATGGCATTTTGCCATCTTTTTTTTAATTCCGCAATTCCCTAGTTGACTTATAGGTTTTATTACCTTATATTCTATATAGCAGATTGGAATTAGGGGGAATCAACATGAATACACTGCTTGTCGGAATTAACGTTGCAGTCATGCTCATCTTAGTTGGCGTATTATATTATATGCAACGTAAGCATGTATCTTTTAATAAACGTGTATTTACTGCTTTAGGAGTCGGCATTATATTCGGTCTTATATTACAATTTATTTATGAGCCAACTTCTAAAGTAATTATTGAATCAAATACTTGGTTTAGCTTGATCGGTAACGGTTATGTGAAATTACTTCAAATGATCGTTATGCCACTTATTTTAGTATCTATTATTTCAGCCTTTACAAAATTACAGTTAACGAAAAACCTTGGTAAAATTAGTGGTCTTATTATCGGAATTTTAATTCTTACTACAGGAATCGCTGCAGCTGTCGGTATCGCCGCAAGTGCAGGATTTGATGTATCTGCAACAGGCCTGCAACAAGGTGATGCAGAATCTGCTCGTCTGAAACTAGTTGAAGAAAGATTTACTTCTATTGAAAAAACAACAATTCCAGATAAATTATTAGAGCTGTTACCTACAAATCCGTTTCTTGATTTAACAGGAGCTCGTCCAACATCAACAATTTCTGTTGTAATATTTGCAGCCTTTATCGGTATCGCCTTTATAGGTGTAAAACGAAAATATCCAGAACAAGCAGAACTATTTAAGAAAATGCTTGATGCTGTATATGCAATCGTAATGCGTATGGTAACATTAATTTTACGTCTTACTCCATACGGCGTATTAGCTCTTATGGCAAAAACAGTTGCTGGTAGCGACATTAATGCTATTTTAAAACTTGGTAACTTCGTGTTAGCGTCTTACGTGGCACTTATCGTAATGTTCGTTATCCACTTATTATTAATTGCTCTATCTGGTTTAAATCCAATTCAATATTTAAAAAAGGTGTTCCCTGTATTAACATTTGCATTCACATCTCGCTCTAGTGCTGGTGCAATGCCATTAAATATTGAAGCGCAAAAAGAAAAGCTTGGTATTTCCGAAGGAATTGCAAACTTCGCAGCATCATTTGGAGTATCTATCGGACAAAACGGTTGCGCAGGTATTTATCCAGCAATGCTTGCAATGATGGTCGCTCCAACTGTAGGAATCGATCCATTACAACCACAATTTATTTTAACTTTAATCGCTGTCGTTGCTATTAGCTCATTCGGTGTTGCCGGTGTTGGTGGTGGTGCAACATTCGCAGCGTTAATCGTACTATCTACAATGAACTTACCAATCGGTATTGTCGCTCTTGTTATTTCAGTTGAACCATTAATCGATATGGGTCGTACAGCTCTTAACGTAAGTGGTTCTATGACAGCAGGTCTTATTTCTAGTAAATGGCTTGGTGAATTAGATCAAGATACGTACAATCAAGATGATACAAAAACTGGTGAAATTGCTTCATAATAAAAAGGACGCTAACAAAAACTGTTAGCGTCCTTTTTTAGTTCTTTTCATCTTCCTCTTTGTCTTTTATACATAAGGCATAACATATTGTTTCAAACACTATGTAAAATCTCGTTCTTTATACTTCATTTCTATCTCCTTACACATAGAAAAAGAGAATACAATAACATATTCTCTTTTCTCAAATATACTTCATTATCTCACAGCCCGTCCTTTTCACAAATAACCATTTTGTTCGCACCATTTATGAAATTGTCCTACGTCTACTCCAACTAACACGATATCCTTTAGCTCTACATCAATGATTTGTTCTCCAATTACAATAGCAAACTGCGATTCTAATTTTGTCTCGCTGTTCTTTACAATTCCAATTCGGTTCCGATGCGGTCCATCTTTTATATATGCTTTTTGTCCTACAATATCAAAGTTCAAGTCTCTCACCTCTTTTATTGCGCTTAAATTTGAAATACGAACTCAAATTCGGAAATTTTCCTTTCCTTGCACTATTTCTCTATATATATGACGAAACAATAAAAGAGTCCTCCCTTCTTTACAATTATTTTTTCTTTGTTTCATTTTTGTGATTGAAACGTAAAGTTTATAATAAAATACACTTGGAAGCGCTTTCTATGTAATTTTTTATGTTATAATATATAAGTAGAACTTCGCAAAGAGGGTTAAAAAAATGAATACAAAAATGATTAAAAAAGTAATTGACGCATTAAAAGTATATGGCTTTCAGAATGTATCATTCTGTGACAAAACGAAACAATTTTTATTTCATAACGAAATGGATATTATGAGCGGCTATGCAGAAATAACATATAGTAGTCAATTTGAAAAATTCAACGTACAAATTCATCCGATTGAAACACATCACCAAGCAGAGTTACAAGAGGTTGAAAGACATATACAGGCCTGTATAAGAAAAGTGGAATATTTAAACGCACTTCTTAGCGGACAAACAAAACTAGATGACAAAATTATTATAATGTAAAAAAAAGAACGTGAGAATATCACGTTCTTTTTTTTACATTATACGTTCATCTTTTCCTTCAGTTGTAATCCTGTAATGGATTCTAATACATCCATTGCTTCTCCAAATGTCATATCAAATATCGTCTTATCCTCTATGTATGGAAATTGTCTAAAGCGCTTTTCTAACATTTTCACGGCGTCCGACGTAAAGTGTACACTATCAATGCCAAATTCTGTTTCAAGAAGAACGATCCAATCTAACACATGAAAACCTAATCCATTTACGAATGAAATAAGTTTTTCTTCTGGCTGTGAAGATAAGAATACGTGTCGTTCCATCTCATCGAAAAGTTCTTCACCTAAAACTTCTGCTAATTCATCATCATGTTCGCGTTCAATAATCTCTTCATATCCGTAATCATCCACAAGCTCTTCTACTTCTTCACTATCCTCACAAAGCAATTGACTAAGAACGGCCTCTTTCTTAAATTCACTATTTTGTACGACTTCTAAAAAGCTCGTTTCCCATCCATTTTCTAATTTCATATTATATACTCCTTTATATACGTTTCTTATCATCACTGTTCCCAAAAGATCACTTTTATAACCTTTTAGGTCGTTACTATTATTTCACATGATTCATAACATAAGATGCAAATTCAGTTGCATCTCCTTCAAAAATATTTATTTCTGGCAAATGATAGAACGTTGTTTGAAGCAGGTTTCTTTCATGATATACATATATCTTTTTCTCTAGCGCAATCGCCATTCCAAACTCTGTATGGCTCCCGTTTCCGCCATCTAATATAAGTAAAAAGACGTCCGCTTCTTTTATAGCATTCTTTTCTGCCTGCCCAATTTCTCTTAATTGATCTTGATTCACTGCTCTTTCGTTTCTTGTCCAATCATATGTATGGTGCCATCCTGCATGTTTCAGTTCATTTGCTATAGAACGTACAAGATGTTTATTTTGGAATCCTGAGGCGACATAAAAATTCATTTATATACACTCCTTCATTATGTACGGGAAACTCCTTTTAGCGTTAATTGCTATAAACATAATAAAGAACTAAAGAACGACTTCAAAAAAAATCCCCATCTTTAAAACTTATTTGCGTTTAAATGATGGGATTCTTCATGCTCTTCTTTTATTTTCTTCTTTTTATAACTTTCATCAGCTAACATTTCTAGTTCAGCTGTTATTTCTGATTTTTCAAGCTCTCTTTCTTGCGAAAATTTCCTTGAAATATAAACAATAACACTACCAACGTACAACACAAAGCATATAATAAGTGCAGTATTTTCATAGAGACTTAGCTCCAACACAGTCACTCCTAATCCATTCGTATTTTCACGCTTCATTAATTGGAATTTCCCTACTAATCCATTTGTTATTGTAACATAAAAATATCAATCCTTGGAATCTTTCATCCTACTAAAAAAGACATGATTGTTTCATCATGCCTCTGAAATATGTTGAATGATTGTTTGAATTGCTTCTTTTCCATTATATTTTTTTAGTGCTGTTTTATACATCTCATTATTTTGATTTAATTCTTCGACATGCTTTATAAGTGATTTCACAGTCACATCTTCCTCATACAATACGGAAGCATATCCTTGTCTTTCAAAAGACTCTGCATTTAGTATTTGATCTCCACGACTTGCAAATTTCGATAGCGGAATTAAAACCATCGGCTTTTGCAATGTTAAAAACTCAAAAATGGCATTAGAGCCCGCACGTGAAATAACAAAATCTGTTATCGCTAATATGTCTGGCAGTTCCCCATGTATATATTCAAATTGTTTATATCCTTCTTTATTTTGTAAGCTTTCATCAAGATTACCTTTTCCGCAAAGATGAACAATTTGATATTTTTTCAGAAGTTCTGGTAACGCTTCTCGAACCGTTTCATTAATTTTCTTTGCGCCCAAACTTCCTCCCATAATTGTAATAACTGGCTTTTTACGTGAAAAACCTAAAAACACTAAACCTTTTTCACGATTTCCCTTTAGCACTTCTTCACGTACAGGAGATCCTGTATAGATTACTTTTTCTTTCGGTAAATGTTTCGCAGCTTCTTCAAATGTAACAAATATTTTCGAAGCAAAACGGAGCGCAATTTTGTTTGCTAGTCCTGGCGTCATATCAGATTCATGTAATAAAACAGGGACTCTATTTAGCCAGCCTCCAATTACGACTGGTACAGATACGAAACCACCTTTTGAAAAAATCACATCCGGTTTTAGTTTTCGAATCCTTACATACGCATCCATAACACCCTTCATTACAAGAAAAGGATCTTTTATATTTTTTAAATCAAAATAACGACGTAGCTTTCCACTTGAAATACTATAGTACGGAATGCCTTCCTTTTCTATAATCGTTTTCTCAATCCCTTGATGAGAACCAATATACGAGATATCCCAATTCTGTTCTTGTAAATGTGGAATGATGGCTAAATTAGGTGTTACATGCCCTGCCGAACCGCCACCTGTAAAGACTATTTTCTTCATACGTCTCCCCCTTCTACACTATAATACACTAAAATATCTTGCCTCAGGGTGAGAAAATACCATAGCCGTCACAGATGCTTCTGGCTCCATCATAAATCCATCTGTTAATGAAATACCTATTTCTTCTGGATGAATAAGGCGAAATAACTTTTCTTGATCCGCAAGTTCTGGACATGCTGGATAACCGAAGGACACGCGTATCCCTCTATATTTCGTACGGAAACGTTCTTCCATCGTCAGTTCAGGTGAGTCCGGAATGCCCCAGCGGTCACGGATAAGCATATGTGTTTTTTCAGCAAGTCCTTCTGCTAGTTCAAGCGCTAACGATTGGATCGCATGGCTGCGTAAATAATCACCCTTCGCCTTCCACTCTTCAGCAATGTCCCGAACGCCTTCCCCAACCGTAACAGATAGGAAAGCAACATAGTCCATCTCATCTCCAACTGGTCGTAAATAATCACCTAAAGTACGATATGGTACTTTTCCTTGTCTTGGGAATGTGAAACGCTCTATAACACGCGTATGATCTTCTGGATCATATATTACAATGTTTTGTCCGTCACTTTGCGCTGGGAAAAATTGATACACCGCTTTCGGTTTTAACCAAGATTGTCCTTCCTGCAATAATTCATCTATTAAATCATTTAATTCGTGTGCTCTCTTATCTCCCTCTCGCAAAAGCTTCTTCACATTTCCTTTTAATCCAAGGTGATGTCCAAGTAGCATTTGTCTATTTAAAAATGGAGCGAGATGTGCAACTGGAATATCACGTAATACAATTCGTTTTGTTGAATCAGGTATCATAACCTCTGCCTTCGCTAATGGCTCAATTACTGCTGGAATTTCTACTTTCTTCTCCTCTTTTTTTACGATATGAAGATGACGCTCTTTTTTATCTTGTTTCATCTTCTCACGCTCTTCTTCTTTTTGAAGCTTATTAATAATATCAAGACCAGTCATCGCATCACTCGCATAACATACGAGCCCTTTATATGATGGTGAAATACGATTTTCTGTAAATTTTCTCGTTAACGCTGCCCCGCCTACAACGATTGGAACATCAATATTTGCAGCTTTTAAATCTTCAGCAGTCGTTACCATTTGTTGCGCTGATTTTACTAATAAACCAGAAAGACCAATAATGTCAGGCTTCTTTTCTTGTACTTCTTGAACAATTCGATCCGAACGAACATTGATTCCTAAATTAATAATCTCATATCCGTTATTCGATAAAATAATTTCAACGAGGTTTTTCCCAATATCATGTACGTCACCTTTAACAGTTGCTAATAATACTTTCCCCTTTTTCGCACTCTCGCTAGATTCCATATGTGGCTCTAAATAGCTTACGGCAGCTTTCATACTTTCAGCACTTTGCAATACTTCGGCAACGATAAGCTCATTATTATTAAATAATCGTCCCACCTCATCCATTCCTGTCATAAGTGGGCCATTAATAATATCCAAAGGTTTTCTTCCTTCTGTAAGTGCAAGGCTTAAATCTTCTTGTAGTCCTTGTTTCGTACCTTCTACAATGTAATTTGCCAGCCTTTCATCAAGAGTTAATGTTTCTTGGGTAACGACATCTTTCTTTTTTGCCGCGCGATAAAAATTTGTAAATTCTTCTAACGTCTCTTGCGTCGTTTCAAAAAGTAGTGCATCAGCAAGACGTTTTTCTTCCTCTGGAATTGACGCATACCGTTCTAATTTTTCCGTATTCACAATTGCGTAATCTAATCCTGCTTTCGTTGCATGGTATAAAAAGACGGAATTTAATACTTCTCGGCCAGCTGGTGGTAAACCAAAAGATATGTTACTTACACCTAAAATCGTTAAACACTCTGGCAAGGCTTCTTTAATAAGGCGAATTCCTTCTATCGTCGCTGCCGCTGAACCAATATATTCTTCATCACCTGTACCTACAGGAAATACAAGTGCATCAAAAATAATATCTGACGGGCGTATACCATATTTCGTCGTCAATAACTCATAACTTCTTTTCGCGATTTCGAGTTTTCGTTCTGCACTAACCGCCATACCATCTTCATCAATTGTTCCTACAACAATAGCAGCACCATATTTCCGAAGAAGCGGCGTCACTTTTTTAAATCGTTCTTCTCCATCTTCTAAATTAATTGAATTAATAACAGCTTTTCCTTGAATATAAGTAAGAGCTCGCTCCATCACATTTTCATCTGTTGAATCAATCATAATTGGTACTTTTAACACTTTCGTAACTTCTGCCAAGAAGTTTTCCATATCTTCTATTTCATCGCGATCAGGATCTGCCATACAAATATCAATAATATGAGCATTTTTCTTCACTTGCGCTCTTGCGACTTCAGCAGCCTCTTCAAATTTCCCTTCTGCTACTAATCGTTTAAATTTACGTGACCCAATAACGTTTGTTCTTTCACCAACAAATAATGGTCTCATAGAGTCATCATATTGAAGTGCCTCTAATCCACTAACCCCGTGTCCAGCTCTTTCGTGGTGTTCACGTGGATTAAGAGAAGCTAACGCGGATTTTATTGCTTTTATATGTTCTGGTGTTGTGCCACAACAACCACCGATAATATTAACCCATCCTTCTTCAGCAAATCGCTTCACTTTTTCAGCGAGAGAAGATGGAGATTCATGATAATGTCCATCTTCATCAGGAAGACCTGCATTTGGATAACAAGAAATGTAACACTCCGACAAATCAGATAGTGAACGAATATGGTCTCTCATAAACTCCGGACCGGTCGCACAGTTTAATCCAACAGATAATGGCTTCATATGTTCTACTGATAAGTAAAAAGCCTCAATTGTTTGCCCGGCCAGAGTCGTTCCCATCGGTTCAATCGTTCCTGAAATCATAATAGGTACAATTTTATTTAGCTCATCAAAAGCTGCTTGAATTCCAATATAAGCAGCCTTCACGTTACGCATATCTTGACTCGTCTCAACGAGTAATACATCTACGTCGCCATTCAATAAGCCTCTAGCCTGCCGTGTATAGGCTTCAATTAATTCTTCAAACGTCACACCACCTGTAACACTAATCGCTTTCGTTGTTGGTCCCATTGCTCCCGCAACATATACTTCCTTCCCGCTTGCTTTGACCGCTTGCTTCGCTAAACGTGCTGCCTTCTCATTTAATTCCTCATCTAAATGAGACAACTCATAATCACTTAATACAATGTTTGTCGCCCCAAATGTATTTGTTTCAATAATATCTGCTCCAGCTTCAATATAAGCTTTATGAATCTTTAAAATGACATCAGGCCTTGTTTCTACTAAATATTCATTACAGCCTTCGTACTCTTCTCCTCCGAAATCTTCCGCAGTTAAGTCCTCTTGCTGGATCATTGTTCCCATTGCACCATCTAATATTAAGATGTTATTTTGTAATTTTTCTTCTATACATTTCATCAATTAATACCTTCTTTCACTTCTTGCTTTTCTCTCACATATTTAACAAGATGTTCTGTAATTTCATATTTTAGAAATGGTGTAATAAGATAAATGCCGTTAAAATATTTCATCGCCGCATCGATCAATTCTTGTGAAATGCGAATCCCTTCTTCAATTGCTGCCTCTTTCGTTTCATGTCCATCCATTCTCTCCCTTATTTCTTCAGGTAGAGTAATACCCGGTACCTCAAAATGAAGGAAATCTGCATTCCTTTTACTTATTAATGGCATAATCCCAATAAAAATAGGTTGTTCCAAATGCTTCGTCGCTTCATACACTTCTTCAATTAACGCGATATCATAAATTGGCTGAGTTAAGAAATATTCCGCTCCAGCATCTATTTTCCGTTCCATTCGCTTAACCGCTGCTTTTAAATGTCTTACATGCGGATTAAACGCACCTCCCACTGAAAACCTTGTTGCTGGACCAATTGATTTCCCTAAAATCGAGCGCCCGTCGTTCATTTCTTTAATCATTTTAATGAGCTCAATAGAGGACAAATCATATACAGAAGTGGCACCTGGAAAATCACCAACGCGTGCTGGATCCCCAGTTAAAGCTAACACCTCTTCCATACCTAACGCTGATAGGCCTAGTAAATGAGATTGTAGTCCGATGACGTTATGGTCTCTACACGTTAAGTGCGTCAATACCGGAATATCGTGCTTCGTTAATAATGCCCCCATTGCCATATTCGAGATGCGAGGCGATGCTAATGAATTATCTGCTAGAGTAATAGCATCTGCCCCAGCTCTTTTCAATGCTCTTGCGCCTTCAAAAAATCGCTGCGTATCTAACGTTTTCGGTGGATCTAATTCCACTACTACTGTCGTTTGTTTTTTTGCTTTCTCTGCTAATGTGACATGAGCTTTTGAACGTTTCTCGTGTGTATGAACTACTTTCGGTCTTTGAATCGTATCCTTTTCTATTACAGGTGTAACATTTGCAATTGCACGTTTCATACTTTCAATATGTTCTGGAGTCGTGCCACAACAACCACCTAATAACCGAATACCTTGCTCAATAAATTTCGGTGTCATCGCTTCGAAATAAGCTGGACTTCCCTCATATACGTAACGTCCCTCCACATAATTTGGGAGACCTGCATTCGGATATGCTGACAAGTAGCCATTTTGCGGAATCGATATCATTTTAAAAGCTTCCGTCATGTGAAGTGGCCCTAGTTGACAGTTCAATCCAACGACATTTGCACCGTAATCTAAAAGCTGTTTTAATATTTCATTTACATCATTTCCATTTTGAGTTGTACCTGCCTCATGCAATGCTAATTGAGCTACAATTGGAATATTCGTTTGTTTTCGTAACACCTGAACAGCATGAAGTAATTCAAACTCATCATAGAAAGTTTCTAATAGCAGTCCATCAACCTGTTCTTCTAGTAATGCACTTGCCTGTTCCAGTAACATAAATTCTCTTTCCATATCAGTTGTCGTAACAGCTCCGATATGTTTCATACCACCAATTGTTCCTAAAATTGCATTTCTGTCTGTAACAGATGCTTTCGCCAGTTTTACTGCGGCTCTATTAATTTCAGTAACTTGATTTTCTAAACCATACATACGTAATTTCGCTTCATTTGCTCCGTACGTATTTGTTTGAATCACATCAGCCCCAGCAGCTACATATTGCTTATGAATCGATATAATTAAATCTGGATCAGATATATTCAATTCTTCAAAACTACTTTGCAAACCATGTGAATGTAATAACGTCCCAACCGCACCATCACCTATTACAATTCCTTTTGATAATAAATCTAGTAATTTCACAAATCTCCCTCATTTCTATCAATATAAAAACCCCCTCTTCACTTTGAAGAGGGGGACATAATTGTTCCTCCTCTTATTATGCAAAACATTCGTTTTGCAGGTATTAGCACCGTTTCAAACATTTCGTTTGAAGGTTGCTGGGTTTCACAGGGCCTTTCCCTCCACCGCTCTCAATAAGAGTTTGTCTTTATTATTTTATTTATGTAGCTAAAAGGAAATACGTTCCCCTTTTAACAATGTTTGTTAATTTTTTAATAAATTTAGCATGCACAAATGCAAAAGTCAATGACACTTGCGGAAAAATAAAAATTATTTAAAATAAAGTTGCAATTCAATTATCTTTTGTTGTAAAGTTAAAAACATAATAAAAATTTCATACGAACATTCTTATCTAGAGAGGTAGAGGGACTGGCCCTATGACGCCTCAGCAACCATTAACATTTGTTAATAAGGTGCTAATTCCAGCAAATTGTGAAAGATTTGACAGATGAGAAGAAGACTCTATTCAAACCGAAAGCCTTCTTCTTTAGAAGGCTTTTTTTATTTTACCCCGCTATTTGAGGGCAGTAAGATTCCCAACTCAAAATTCAGCTAGAACAAAGAAGTTAGGTGGGAATCGACTGCCCGTAAAAGCCCGATTGGTGAGAGCTAATAATCAGTGGGGGATGCCCCCCTCACTGATTAAAGTTTCACTTTACATTCACTTAATTGTTAATTTAAAAAGGAGGAATTTTCACATGTCAACTATTGAAACAAAACTAGCACAAATCGGAAACCGGAGCGAAACTACAACAGGAACTGTTAACCCACCTGTTTATTTTTCAACTGCTTATCGTCATGAAGGAATTGGTAACTCTACTGGCTTTGACTATTCACGAACTGGCAATCCAACTCGTGGTCTTTTAGAGCAGGCAATCGCAGACTTAGAATATGGTGAACAAGGTTATGCCTGTAGTTCAGGGATGGCAGCTGTTCTCCTCGTCCTCTCCCTATTCCGTTCTGGAGACGAACTTATTGTATCCGAAGATTTATACGGGGGCACTTATCGATTATTTTCTGAGCACGAAAAAAAGTGGAATGTTCGATGTAGATACGTAAATACACAATCTATTAAACAAATTGAGCAAGCTATCACAACTGAAACGAAAGCTATTTTCATAGAAACTCCAACTAATCCGTTAATGCAAGTTACTGATATTGCCGCTGTCGCAACTGTAGCGAAAAGACACGGACTACTTCTTATTGTAGACAACACATTCTATACGCCTTATATACAGCAGCCATTAACAGAAGGTGCCGACATTGTACTTCATAGCGCAACGAAATATTTAGGGGGACATAACGATGTCCTAAGCGGACTTGTCGTTGCAAAAGGAAAGGAACTTTGTGAGGAAATCGCTCATTATCATAATGCCTCTGGTGCGGTCTTAAGTCCATTTGACTCATGGCTATTAATTCGTGGTATGAAAACGTTAGCGCTTCGCATGAGACAACATGAAGAAAATGCAAAAGCAGTTGTTGCTTATTTAAATGATGAAGACGGGGTTACAGATGTATTTTATCCTGGAAGAGGCGGCATGATCTCATTTCGTCTGAAAGATGAAACATGGATCAATCCATTCTTACAATCTTTATCCTTAATTACATTTGCTGAAAGTCTTGGTGGTGTTGAAAGTTTAATGACGTATCCAGCAACGCAAACACACGCTGATATTCCTGAAGAAATCAGAACAGCAAACGGTGTATGTAATCGTCTTCTGCGATTTTCCGTTGGCATTGAAAATAGTAACGATTTAATTCAAGACTTAAAGCAAGCTATTAAACTTGTAAAAGAAGGTGTAAGAATATGAGTTATTCTATAGATACACTCTTACTGCACAACCAATATAAACATGACTCACAAACAGGAGCTGTTAACGTTCCCATCTATAATACATCAACATTCCATCAATTTGATGTAGATACGTTCGGAAAATATGACTATAGTCGCTCTGGTAATCCAACTCGTGAAGCGCTTGAAGATATCATTGCTTTATTAGAAGGAGGAACAAAGGGATTTGCCTTCGCATCAGGAATTGCAGCGATTTCTACTGCATTCCTCCTTCTTTCACAAGGCGATCACGTACTCATTTCAGAAGACGTATACGGAGGAACTTACCGAATTATAACTGAAGTGCTCTCCCGTTACGGTGTGTCACATACATTTGTTGATATGACAAATGTAGAAGAAATAAAGCAAAACATTAAGCCAAACACAAAACTCTTTTATGTGGAAACACCCTCTAATCCACTTTTAAAAGTGACAGATATTCGTGCTGTTTCTAAACTTGCAAAATCTATTGACGCCCTTACTTTTGTTGATAATACATTTTTGACACCACTATTCCAGAAACCACTTGATCTTGGCGCCGATGTCGTTCTTCATAGTGCCACAAAATTCATTGCCGGTCATAGTGATGTTACTGCCGGATTAGCGGTTGTAAAAGATGCCGAACTCGCTCAAAAACTTGGATTTTTACAAAATGCATTCGGCGCTATTTTAGGTCCTCAAGATTGTTCTCTCGTACTTCGCGGTCTAAAAACATTGCATGTACGTCTTGAGCATTCAGCTGCAAACGCCAATAAAATTGCACATTATTTACAAGAGCACGCTAAAGTTAAAAATGTCTATTATCCTGGCTTACAAACACATCTTGGATTTGATATTCAACAATCTCAAGCTACATCAGCTGGAGCTGTCCTATCTTTCACCTTACAATCAGAAGACGCACTCCGCCAATTTTTATCAAAAGTAAAATTACCTGTCTTTGCAGTTAGTTTAGGAGCTGTCGAATCGATTCTTTCCTACCCAGCTAAAATGTCACATGCAGCACTGTCGCAAGAAGCTCGTGATAAAAGAGGGATTTCTAATTCATTACTTCGGTTATCTGTCGGCCTTGAAAATGTTGACGATTTAATATCCGATTTTGGAAATGCCCTTTCTTATGTAGAAGAACCTGTAAATGCATAGAACGAAAAGAAGATATGAAATTAAGTTTTCATATCTTCTTTTTTATGCCATTAAGTATATTTTTTACTTTTCGTATAGTTCTTAAAAAAACGAAAGAGCACCATCTATTTCTAAATAATGAATTAATTGATATATTAAGAAGTAAAAAAGGGGCAAAAATAATGGATACTTGTGCAGATGTTTTAATCGTTATCGATTTACAAAATGGAGTATGTTATAGCGAAGAGCATTTATTCGATTTACAAAATTTACTTACAAAAGTAAATAAAAGAATTTCTTCATACAGAAAATCAAATAAACCAATCATTTTTATTCAACATTGTGATGATGATTTAGTACCCGAAAAAGAACTTTGGGCTATTCATGCTGATCTAGATGTTCAGGAACAAGATTTTTTTGTAAGAAAAACACATGCCAATTCATTTTATAAAACAAACTTGAAAGAGATTTTAGAACAATTATCTGTACACCGTATTGAATTTTGTGGTGCCCAAACAGAGTACTGTATGGATGCTACGATTAAATTTTCCCATGGACTAGAATACGAAAACTTCATGGTACAGAAAGCAACCTCTACGTTAAATAATCCATTTATGTCCGCAAAAGAGACAATTGATTTTTATGAAAATATATGGAACCGCAGATTTTTAAAGCTGATAAAAGATGAAATCTAGAATATATAACTAATGTCTTGGTAATTATAAAATTTATCAGCTATACTCGAATATTTTGTTATCACCATAAAGAAGCTGACTACATTCAGCTTCTTTTCTTTTAACCTGTTTTATATTCTATATATAACATTATAATTCCTTTTTCTTATTATTTTAAAAATTTTGTATATTCATTTGAAAGAATAAGAAAATCATGATAAAATTGTGTTACAAATATATCTATATCTTTCAATTTTTAAAACGCATCGAAATTTTCACCCAAAAATGTCATTTTACAAAACCATGCAAATTTATCTACTTTATTTACATCAGGGTCTCTTTTCTTACAATTTCTTTACTTTAGGACTTTTTTTCTGCAACAACTGTTTTCTTTTCTTTAATTTTTTGGTATGTATAGTATGGTATAACAGCTCACACGGAGGTGGAAAAGAACATGTTAGAAACCTTTCAAAAAGAAATAGAACTATATGAAAGCAATGCAGAATTATTGAAAGTACTTGCTCATCCTGTTCGCTTATGTATTGTAAAAGGATTAATTGAACGTGGTCCAAGCAACGTTTCTACAATGTACACTGGCTTAAATATGCCACAATCTACAATTTCACAGCATTTAGCAAAATTAAAAAGTGCTAAAATCGTTTCCAGTGAAAGAAAAGGATTGGAAATTTATTACAAAGTAGAAAACGAGACAATTATTCAACTCGTTCGCGTATTATTAGGTTAAGAGCTCATAAACAGAGAAAAAGGGCGTATTTTATATTTTTCATCTCATATCTTTAATATAAATATATATCATGAGAGAAAATATATGATGCTACATAATTAAAAAGTCGTATTAAAAAACAAGACACAGAAATATGCTGTGTCTTGTTTTTTTATATTTTCAAATACTGATCCAAGTGTAACTGTTGCATATGTTTCGTATGTATCACAACATCAAATGCACTCCCTAATCCTCCGCTCAAAATCATAGAACGAACTGCACGATTTTGTTTTTGAGTTTCAGAAAAAGGATTTCGATCTTGGTGACCCGTAAGCTGATCTAATATTCCTGCTGCTAACAAAAACTCAGATTGCTTCTTATGCCATACTATATTCATGCCTTGCAGGCTAAACATCTCTTTCAGTTCGTCCCAATGAATATGAGTAGTAAGATCCATTTCACCTGGATGCGCTAAAGGATTACGGATTAACTTATGCTCGTAATATCCTCGTAAACTTCCTTCTTGATGTGCAGGATGCATCCATTCTTCTTTTGTGTATCCATAATCAACGGTAATACATACACCTCGTTGAAACCATTTCGCAATTTCTACTATATATTCTTCCATCGCAAGTGGCACTTCAAAACGCTGACCTTCAGCAAGATGAATATTATATTTCAATAAGTATCGACCAATATTTTTCTGTAGCGGTCTACATACTTCTGCGAGTTTCCCTTCCTCTGTGTACGTCACACGTACTTCATACAATATTCCATTTCTCTTCTCAATTACTTCAACAGGAAATGCATCAAATAACTCATTTGAAAAAAGAATCCCTTCGAACGATTCTCCCATTTCACTATGCGACGTATAATACGACACATTAGAAAACGAACAAAGATTTTTCTGCTGTAAGTTTCTATGAAAAGGGCTCATTTCAATCATTGAATAGTTTAAATCAATAAAGGTTTCTGGAGATACTTGCTTCCACTCTTGTAAAACATCATAGGCAAACCTTCCTGTTCCCCCACCAATCTCACAAATATTCGGAGCAACTTCACCATTTTCAACAAGACGAATAAAAAATTTAGCAAATGTTTTTGCAAAAACAGAGGATACGTTGCTACTTGTAAAAAAATCCCCTTGTCTTCCAATTTTTTCACGTTCCTTCATATAATAGCCATGTCCCTCTGTGTACAATACGAGGTTCATATACGTACTATATGAAATTGAATAATCCTTCTCTTTCTCCATCCATTCTTTTAAAATGAGCTCCATCTCCCTACTAGCTCCTTACTGTAAAAATGGATTATTTTCTTTTTCAAAACCAATGCTTGTTTCTGGACCATGTCCACATAGCACCGCTGTTTCATCTGGTAATACAAATAATTTTTCTTCAATACTTCCAATCAATTCAGCAAAACTTCCACCGGGTAAATCTGTTCTTCCGATGCTCATTTGGAACAATACATCACCAGAAAATACAGCATTCGCCTCTTTACAATAATAAGAAATACTGCCTGGAGAATGTCCTGGCGTCTCAAAAATCTCAAAATTAAATGAACCAATTGCTAATGCACCTTCTGCATCAATAATATGATCTGCTGGTTTTGCTGTAATACTGCGATTCATCATAAAAATTTGAGAGCCATTTACAGTTGCATCGCCTAACCAATCTGCTTCTTCTTTATGTACGTACACAGGAATATGAAAAGCGTCTCTTACCGCGTCAACAGCACCAATATGATCAAAGTGAGCATGTGTTAATAAAATAGCAAGTGGCTTTAATTGTTCTTCTTGTAAATATGTAACGAGCTTATCTCCTTCGTGACCAGGATCAAAGATAATACACTCATTTTGATCATTCGTTAAAATATAAGCATTCGTTTGTAATGGGCCTAACGGCATTTGTATCCATTTCATATGAAAATCTCCTCCAATTATTAAACTTACTTTCAATGATACAACATTTTTTTCTCTTAGGAAAAGAAAGGATGCTATCTCGACAATCATTTTTAAAACATGTACAATATAAAAGAGTTAATATTCTAAAAACTCATATTGAGGAATGGGTAGACAGAGGAGGATATTGTATGGGCCTTGTTATTATTTTTGCGCTAGTCACTCTGTTAGCTGTATTCGCTACGCTTAGAACTCTTCGCGAAAAAAACTTATTCGCGGGCGGCTTTGCAATTGCAACTGTACTCGTTTTCGGATGGTTTACGATCATGACTGTTCTATATAACGGGTACCCACCAGCAGCTTAATTCATTTACATGTTATTCTTCATCAAGATTTCACACAAAAAGAGGAAGGGTTTCCCCTTCCTCTTTTCATATTTCACAACTTATACCATCTTCGCTTCGTATTTGTGCTTTTTTACAAGCCAAGCTCCTCCGATAACACCTGCATCATTACCAAGTATTGCAATCGCTAACTTTGTGCTCTTTACAGCACGTGAGAAAGCATATTGCTCGAAATAACGTTGAATTGGCTCTAATAGTGCATCTCCAGCTTTAGACACGCCCCCGCCAATAACAATTTTCTCTGGGTTCAACGTACTAGCAAGGTTCGCTACAGCTAACCCTAAATAAGAAGCTACTTTTTCTACTACTTCGCCTGCTAGCTCGTCACCTTGTCCAAGTGCTTCAAACACATCTTTTGATGTAATACGCCCTTCTTCTGCTAACATAGAACGTAGAACACTCTCTTTATTAGTCTCTTGTATTTTTTGCATAGCAACACGCACAATACCCGTTGCAGATGCTACAGTTTCTAAGCAACCAGACTTCCCGCAATTACATGGGAAAGCATTCTCTGTAACTACTGTAATATGTCCAATCTCACCAGCAGCTCCGCTTACGCCGTGTACAATCTCACCATTGGCGATTACACCACCACCAACACCAGTGCCAAGTGTCATACAGATTAAATCTTTTGCTCCTTCACCAGCACCTTTCCACATTTCACCAAGTGCTGCTAAGTTTGCATCATTATCAATAACAACAGGTAATCCTGTTTCTACTTCTAATAAATCTTTTAACGGATAGTTTTTCCATCCTAAATTGACCGCTTCATAAATCATTCCAGACGCCACGTGTACAGGACCAGGAGCTCCCATACCAATACCGATTAACTTGCTTTTCAATTCACCTAACTCTTCTAACTTTTTATCAATAGCTTTCGCTACATCAAGCGTAATATGTTTTCCTTGCTCATTTGTATTCGTAGGGATTTCCCACTTATGTAAAATTTCACCGTACACATTAATAAATGCTAATTTAATTGTTGTACCACCAAGGTCAACCCCAACTAACCATTTCTCTTCCATGTTGCTTACCTACCTTTATCTAATTCTTATTTAGCTCTTTTTGAATTTCTTGCTTCAATAAAAATAAAGCTGTTTGATAGTCTTGTGGATCGATTAACTGTGATTGATTTAATTCACGCAATTCATCTTGCATTAATTGTAAATCTGCAATTCGATCACCCGTATAAATAATCGTACCAAATTTCTTTAGCAATTGCTGAATATCATAAATAGATACCATTTTATCACCCTCTATGCTCACTTACTATAAAAAATTATAATAAGAAAACGTTCACATATTTTATTATAATCAAGAAGAAAAAGTCTCGTCAATTTTTATTTGTCTATACAAGCCCGTTTTTAACCATTGTTCCTTTTTCTGTAATAATTTTTTCTACGTTTTTATCAAACGGCTCTACTGGAATATGTTCTACTATTTGAAAACTATAAGCTAATGATAGCGTTTTCCCTTTATAATGCACGAGATAACGATCATAATACCCACCGCCATATCCAATCCGTTCTCCTCGCTCTGTATAAGCTACACCTGGCACGATTTGAAGATCAATGTCATCTGCATTCACTTCTTCCGTACGCGCTGGAATTGGTTCACGTAAATTCATATACACTATTTCTAATTGATCAAAATTACTAATTTGCCGGAAAGACATTGTTCGTGTTCCTTTGTTACACTTTGGAACAACAACTTTCTTTCCTTCTTCCCAGGCTTTTTCGATAATAGAATATGTATTCACTTCATTTTCCATTGAGAGAGTGATTCCAATTGTTTTAGCTTCAGCCCACTCTTTTTGCGCATACAACGAAAATGCAATTTGCTCTGATAAAGTTGTACACCGTTCTTCTGATAAAGAATTCATGTGCTCTATTATTTGTTTACGTAAACGTACTTTCTCTTCTCTCACACACTTTCCCCCTCACAGTGATACTTTGCTCTACGATGATAGTGTATCACTTTTAACATAGGAATCGAATAAAAAAAGAAACAGTAGGAAAATATTCCTACTGCTTACTTTGTTTCACGGTGTAACGTAGACTTCTTGTCACGCTTGCAATACTTTTTAAGCTCGATACGCTCAGCGTTGTTACGTTTGTTTTTCTTTGAGATATAGTTACGATCTCCGCATTCTGTACATGCTAGAGTAATATTCACACGCATTCTTATTCCCTCCAGTACTAATAACTTAAATCAGACTATACTATAATACCACTTTTAAAATAAAAATTCTACACCTTTTGATATTGTCTAATTTTTTCTATAAGATTTTTCATGTTTTCCCTTGCTATTACTGGGTTTCTGGCATGCGAATACACTAAAAATTTCGGTTGTTTTGTGTCAGAAACGATATAAGACCACTCTTTTTCGGTATATTTGAACTGTACTCCTTCAAATATACCTTCTTCCTTTCTTTCCATATCAGCCAATAATTTCCTCATTACTTTTCCTTTTTCATTCCATGAACATACAACTTCATCACAAAGTAGATAGAGCGGCGGTGATTGCTCTACTATGCTGAGAAATGTTTTCCCCTGCAATGCTATTAACTCGAATAATTTTCCAATTCGATATAAAATATCTCGCTTCCATCTCGCTTGAAACGACTTTTTTTCATCCTGCGTATAAAATAGAAGGTAACATTCTCCTAATTTCAAAGACATCGGGTAAATATTTCCTGCCGATTCAAGTAATAAATCTGGAATATCCACCTCTTCAAAATCTGTTCCTTGGTAAATATTACTATGATTATCATATAACTCGAAATAATTTCCTTGCTCTGAAAACATAAGTGCCATATTTGCTTTACTTGATTTCATCAAAGCTTTCACATGATCCTTTTGTTCGCCCGCATAAATCCATGTAACTGTGCATCCGAGCCTTTGTAAAAAGAGCATCAATAAATGTTGTAACATATCATTCCTCTTATTAATAAGAAGATGAAACTTTTGTTTTTGTATTTTCTCAATATCAACGCGCTCTAATACAGCCTCTATATAATCATGTAAAGAAACGTGGACTAGTTTATTCCGTCCCATTTCTTTCTCACATACGTAATAAAACGACTCAGACATATATACTTGTTCTATCGCTTTTTGCTGCTTATACGTTAATTGTACCCCATCCTTACCATATAACTTTATAACAACCTCTTTTTCATTTTCTACTTGAATGAAAACCCCACCAGCACATTGTAAATCCTGAATGCTATACTGAAAAAGCGATTCGTTCATTTCTTTGCATTCCATCGTATGAACCCCGATACCATGAATCGCATGAAGAAAGAGATTTTTATAAGAAGTCGTTTCTATATGTTCTTGACTCCCAATTAATATACTTTCTCCTTTGGCAAAAAGAGATCCATACGCCATCGCAACCTTCACAATAAATTGAGGAGTGATTTCAACATTACCTCTTCCTACAATGCGGCTTTTTTGCAACCATCCTGCACTCTTTTCACTTTCTTGAACACCAGCCGATCCTACTACTGAATAGCTGTCAATTGCCTTATATGGCCATAGTTTTCCCTTTTGCTTAATTACCGTACTTTTCCCTATATGACAATGATCCGCTACAATGCTTTTTTGAAACAGTGTAACGTCATCTTCCACCATTGTATGCTCTCCTATGGTCGTTTCTAATAGCTCGCAATACTGACCAATGTGCGCATTTGCAAAAACAATACTTTTTTGAAGATGAGAATAACTTGAAACAACACTATTTTTCCCGATAATAGAGTATGGCTCAATTACAGCTCCAACACCAATCTTTGCTCCTTCTCCAATAAAAGAAGGACCGTGAATTTTCGTTCCTTTTCCAATCGTCACACCTTCCCCCATCCATACCATCGGCAATACTTCCGTGTAAGGAATAGGTACTTGCAATTTTTTCGTTAACAAATCAAATTGTGCTTGTCGATATTGATCAAATGTACCGATATCTAACCAATAACCTTCTGACAAATATGCAAATAACGCGTTCTTATTTGCCAAGAGCGGAAACACATCTTGACTGAAATCAAAAAACTCTCGGGGCGGTATGTAAGAAAAAATTTCTGGCTCCATAATATATATACCTGTATTCACAATATTAGAGACTACTTCATTCCAGCTCGGTTTTTCTATATATCGTGTAACCTCTTGTTCTTTGTTCATTACAACTAAACCGAATGAGAGTGGGTTTTCTACTTCCTTTACAAACATAGTTACCATTCTTTTCTTTTGTTCATGAAACGTAATTCCTTCTGATAATTGAAAATCAGTTAACGCATCCCCGCTTATCACAACAAACGTTTCATCTAAAAATGTTTCCGCTTGTTTAATACTCCCTGCGGTTCCAAGCGGGGGAGAATCTTCAAAGTAGTACAAGTTAACTCCCCATTTGCTACCGTCTCCAAAATATTGCTTAATGGCCGTACTCATATACTGAACAGTAATTGCAATTTCACGAATCCCATGCTGACGTAATAATTCAATATTGTATTCCAAAACTGGCTTTTCTAATAACGGTAACATCGGCTTTGGAGTATTACATGTTAATGGTCTAAGGCGTCGTCCTTTTCCTCCAGCTAAAATAACCCCCTTCATATACTTCAGCCTCCACTTATATAATGATCAGTAACTTCATATACGATATGTATATTATCTCCCCCGCATTAACTAGCAGTATAAAATGAAACTTTAATTAGTAGGGATTTTGTGCATCTCCCACTGATTATTAGCCTTGACCACTCGAATCTGGCTTTTACAGGCAGTAAAACTCCCTATATACATGTACCTTTTCAACACCACAAAAGAAAGCGCTTACCATTAACTTAGTAAAATATCCTTTAATAAGTGAACAACATATATGTCCTATTTTTCCCATTATATTATGATACATCTTATCATCATAAACTAAAGGAAACAACGAGCTTTTTTTGTCATGTTTTGACTAAAAAAAGCAGGTGATGTTTCACCTGCCTTTTTTCTTTATTCATTTAATAAGTAATGCTTTCCTTTTACTAAATAAAAAACATTTTCAGCAATATTTGTAATATGATCTGCTACACGCTCGATATATCTCGCCACAAAGGATAATTGTGTAATTTGTGTAATTGCTTCTGGTTGTTCTGGAACTGAAGATATAAATTCACGAATCGCTTTCCCATATATTTCATCAACTGAATCATCCATTTCGGCAATTTGTTTCGCAAAAGTTAGATTCTCTTGCTCATATGCTTCTAAGGCTAACTGTAACATCTTATTTGCAATTGCAAACATTTCATCAAGATTGTGCAAACTAACAACCACCTCTTTTTCCCCAAGACGAATTGTTGATTTCGCAATATTAACAGCATGATCTGCAATACGCTCTAAATCTGTCGCTGTTTTAATTGAAATGAAAATCCTTCTTAAATCACTTGCTACAGGTTGCTGCTTCGTAATAAGCATAAGCGCAAGATCATTTATTTCCTCTTCTAAATTATCCATACGATAATCACCATCTATTACCTCTAACGCTTTCTCTACATCCCTTTTATGAAGACCTTCCATAGCAAGCAATAAACCTTCCCTCGCTAGCTCTCCAAGCTCAATCACCTTTTGCTGTAACATTTTTAAATCACATTGAAACTGTTCTCTTACCATTGTTTCTTCCCCCTCAATATTATGTGCCATTATATATAGATCTCCTACCTAGCCTACTTGTAATAAGCCTTAAGATAGGAGAAGTATTACTTCTCTAATTAAATGAGGTAAAAATAAGAAATACCCTCTGTTAAGAGGGTATTTGCTCTTAGCCTTGCAACGATATCAACCGAATCGGCCTGTAATATAATCTTCTGTACGCTTATCTGAAGGTGTCGTAAATAATTTATTTGTATCTGTATACTCCACAACTTCTCCACTTAAGAAGAAAGCAGTTTTATCTGAAATACGTGCCGCTTGTTGCATGTTATGCGTTACGATCACAATACTAAAGTCTTTCTTTAACTCTTGAATTAATTCTTCTACTTTTAATGTTGAAATTGGATCTAGTGCCGATGTTGGCTCATCCATTAAAATAACGTCTGGTTCAATTGCTAAACAACGTGCGATACATAGACGCTGTTGCTGTCCACCAGATAAACCGTATGCATTATCATGCAAACGATCTTTTAACTCATCCCAAATCGCTGCTCCACGTAAACTTTTTTCAACAATTTCATCCAATGTTTTTTTATCACGAATACCATGAATTTTCGGGCCATATGCTACATTTTCATAAATAGATTTCGGAAATGGGTTTGGCTTTTGGAACACCATTCCCACATGAGTTCTTAATTCTTCAACTGGGTATGATTTTTCAAATATATTGCGCTCTCTATATTCAATTACACCTGTAGTTCGCACGATTGGTACTAACTCTACCATACGATTTAATGTTTTTAAGTACGTTGATTTACCACAACCACTTGGCCCGATAATTGCTGTAACTTCATTCTCATGAATGCTTAAGTTAATATCTTTTAAAGCATGGTCTTCTCCGTACCATAAATTTAAGTTTTTCGTATCAAATACTACTTTCTTTGGTGCAGTCTCGATTTTCTCCTCGTTTTTCACCTGTACATTTACTACTGTTGCTACCATTTGAATTCCCCTTTCATCCATTTCCAACTTATTTTCGATTTCGTAACCATAAGACAAATATATTGATAAAGAGTAATAAACCTAACAACACAATCATCCCAGCAGCTGCTACATACTGAAATTCTTCTTGCGGTCTACTCATCCAATTAAAAATTTGAATTGGTAAAACTGTAAATCTATCAAACATACTAAATGGAACATAATTTGCAAATGCAAGTGCCCCGATAACTAATAGCGGTGCCGCTTCTCCAATCGTCCTTGATATCGCTAACGTACAACCCGTTATAATTCCTGGGAAAGCAGATGGCAATACAATTTGATACATCGTTTGCCACTTCGTAGCACCTAATCCGTAAGAGGCTTCTAATAATGAACTTGGTACAGATCGTATCGCTTCTTGACTCGCTACAACAACTGTCGGTAAAACGAGTAAACTCATCGTCAGTGCCGCCGCAATAATACTCTCTCCTAAATGAAGAGCATATACAAAAATAGTTAAGCCGAGTAATCCAAATACAACGGAAGGTACTCCTGCTAACGTTTGATTATTAATTTCTATTACCTTTTTAAATATAGATTCCTTCGCATATTGCTCCAAATAAAGAGCAGTTCCAACTCCAAATATAAAGGAGACTGGTATAACAATACTCATAAATAATATTGTTCCTGACAAAGCTGCAGCAATCCCAGCTTCTTTCGGATTACGCGAAGCGAAGTTTGTAAAGAAATCTAACGAAAGGTAACTTATACCTTTTCCAAAAATTTGAAAAAGAAAAATAAGCAGTATTACTATTGAAAACAAAATTGCTATATAAAATAACAACTTGTAAACTCGGTCTTTTAAAAAACGTGATGCCATATTTTCTTGTATTTTTTTATGATTCAACATTCGCATATTATGTCACCCTCCTAAAGCGGCGCATAATAGAGTGTGAAATGATGTTCATTATAAGAGTAAACAAGAATAACGTTGCGCCTACAGCATACATGCTGTAATACGTAATTGTTCCATGCGGAGCATCACCTAAGCTCACTTGCACAATATAGGCTGTTAGCGTTTGAATAGAGTGTGTCGGATCGAGCGATACATTCGGTGTAGATCCCGCTGCAATTACAACTATCATCGTTTCGCCAATTGCTCTGGAAGCAGCTAATAGGATTGCTGCCATAATCCCTGTAAAAGCCGAAGGAAACACGACTTGTTTTACCATCTCAAACCGAGTTGCTCCAAGTGCTAACGAAGCTTCTTTCGTTCCTTTCGCTACATCTCTCATCGCGTCTTCAGATAGAGATGCAATTATAGGTATCATCATAAAGCCAATAACAATACCTGGACTAATCGCATTAAAAAACTGTAAATCTGGTATAATCCGTTGTAAAAGTGGTGTGACAACTGTTAATGCAAAAAAACCATATACAATTGTCGGGATACCTGCTAATAGTTCTAACATCGGTTTTAATACTTTCCTTGCACTGCTTGAAGCATATTCGCTTAAAAATACGGCACACGCTAAACCGATAGGAATTGATACGAACATGGCAATTGCTGTTACAAGGAACGTTCCACATATAAGTGGTAATATACCGAATTTAGGATTTTCAAAAAAAGGTAACCATTCTTTTCCCGTCAAAAAGGAGTGTAATGGTATTTTTTGAAAAAACATCATTGTTTCATTTGCCAATGTAAAAATAATTCCAAGTGTCGTTACAATAGACACGCTAGCAATTATTTTTAGTAATAACGGAACTATTCGATTGATTCGCTGCGTTTTTTTTCTTTGTTTTGTATTTCTTTCAATCAAATTTTGTACAGAAAATGTAATTTGACTTTTGTCATTATGAGCCAAAGATGAAAACCCCTTTCCACCCTGACATTACCTTTTTATTTCTGTTAACATCCGCAGCTGTTCATTATATTTTTCTTTTGGTAATTTTACATATCCAACCTCTTCAGCGAGATTACCAACATGCTGAATCATAAACTCAATATAATTTGCTACATTCATTTTATTTCGGATAGATGCATCATTCACATAAGCAAATAGTGGCCTAGATAATGGCTTATACTTACCTGATTGAATGGTATCTTTCGTCGGAAGTACACCATTCACTTTTATTGCTCTCACCTTATCTCGATTGGCCATATAATAAGCATATCCTACAAAAGCAATGGCATTTTTATCATTCATTACCCCTTGCATAATAACTTGATCATCTTCAGACAAAGAGACTTTTTTTACAATGCGACTATTTTGTAAGATGACATTTTGAAAATAATCATACGTACCAGAGTCTACACCTGGCGCATAAAACTTCACCTGTTCACGTGGCCATGAAGAATGAATTTGTGACCATCGCTTTTCGTTTCCATCTTCACTCCATAATAGACGTAACTCGTCTACCTTCATATTGTTTACCCAAGTATTTTGGCGACTCACAACGATCGTAAGACCATCGTAAGCGACTTCAAACGGTGTAAACTGAATAGAGTTTTTCTTCATTTCATTTTCTTCCACTTGTTTCATTGCTCTCGAAGCATTATTTATATCTACTTCTCCTTTACTGAAACGATTAAATCCTCCTCCTGTTCCAGAAACACTGATAGAAATTTTCACGTTTGGATGCGCCTTTGTATATTCCTCCGCTACTGCTTCTATAATAGGGAAAACTGTTGAGGATCCATCAACTCTCACTTCTCCCATTTCATTCACAGCAAATACAGTAGACGTGCCAACATAAAGAAAACATGTTGACAGCATGAAAACTTTAATCGATGCACTTATCCATTTCACGTGTTCTTCCTCCTAGAAGTAACCGGAAATAACAGGATTACAGATATAAGAATACTGCTAAACTATTAATTCGGTTTTAATTGTTTGTAAAAGTTTTGTAAAGTTCCACAAGAATCAACATAAGGGGAAACTTGAATCCGTAGCCACCGTTCATCTTCACTGATGATTGGTCTATAAAACCGTTCTCCTTCAGAGGAGATACATACATATCATTTGTGAGATTCCTCAATTTTCCGATATGATATGCTTGTCCATTTTATTAAAACGTATGCATGAACCATAAAAAAAAGCACACTATCTTTTCAGATAGTGTGCTTTTTTTACAACTTTTTTATTCGTCATCTTGATCTTGATTTTTCTTTTTCTTTTTATTATCTATTTCCTCTTTTGAAGCTTCGCCATTTTCTATTTTTTTCAAATCAAAGTACGCGTCCATAATATCACGACTAATATATCCGTTAATACCTGATTTATCATCCACCCAAGGTACAACAACAGAAAATGCTACTTCAGGGTCTTCAAGTGGCGCATAACCTACTAACGTTAAGTTATATGTTTCTTTACGCTCACCGTTTGCCTTTCTACCTATCTCTTTATCTCCGCCATACACAGTTTGAGCTGTACCTGTTTTACCAGCAGCTTTATATGGTGCACCTGTAAAGTATTTCGTAGCTGTACCACCAGAATCGTTAAATACTTGTCTAAATCCTTCTTGAACACGTTTAATTTGTGATTCAGGCATATCAATACGATTTAGTACTTTCGGTTCCATTGAATGAACCACTTTTCCAACTTCGTCTGGTTTCACTGCCGGTTGACGAATTTCTTTCACAACTTGCGGCTGCATACGGTAACCACCATTTGCAATTGTTGAAACATATTGCGCTAATTGAAGTGGTGTATACGTATCATACTGTCCAATTGATAAATCTAATAAGAAACCTGGCTGAATTCCTTTACCTGTTTGGCCCGCTGATTCATTCGGTAAATCAATACCTGTTTTCACACCAAGTCCAAACTGTCCGAAATAATAACGCATCGTATCAAATGCTTTTTGTGGTATATCTAACGTACCACCTCTCACATATTGAACACCTGCGAGATTCATCGCCGTTTTAAACATATAAACGTTAGAAGACATTTTTAATGCTGTCAAATCATTAATAGATCCCATCGTCTTCCAAGAAGATTTTTTCGGCGTTCCTTTCAATACGATTGGTTCATCAAGTTGGTAGGAACCTGGTTGAATGGCATTTGTTTGATATCCTGTAAGTACCGTCGCACCTTTTACAGTTGATCCCATCGGATAAGAGCTTGTCATCGTTCCTAATGCGAAATCTTGCACTTTCGTTTCGCCATTCTCTTCCACTAACTGTTTCCCTGCCATAGATAAAACTTCACCATTTTTCGGATTCATCATTACAACGAATGCACGATCTAAAAGAGGTTGTCCCCCTTTATATCTCAATAAATTTTTAGTGATAATTTCTTCTACACGCTTTTGTAATTCCATATCAATTGTTAAATTCAGATTGTTACCACTTTGCCCTTTTGATACATTAATCGTTTCTAAAATATTACCGTTTTTATCTGTAATATTTCTCACTTCCGCTTTATTACCGTGCAAACTATCTTCATATTGCTGCTCAAGATAACTTTTCCCTACGCGGTCATTTCGATTATAATCACGAACAAGATAGTAATCTAGTCTTTCTCTCGGTAAACCTTCATCAGACGTTGACACCCCGCCAAGTACACTTCGGAATAAATCATCATAAATATACTTTCGATCCCAATCAACATTTGTATCTACACCCGGTAATGTTGCTAGATTTTCACTAATAATCGCGTATTCTTTTTCTGTAGCATCCTTTTTAATGACTTGTGGCGTCATCGCATATCCGCCGTCCATTTTGCTTTTAATCGCTAGCACTTCTAAATCTTTTGCGGATAATTGATTCACTTCTTCTTCTGTCACGCGATTTCGTTGACGCTCATCTACTTCTTTATCGTCAATTTTTTTATCTTTTAACTCTTGACGATCTTTATTCGTAATTTTTTCTTTAGCTTCCTCTTTGTGCGTAGCAAGCCAATAATCTTTTTTATCGCGATCTGTTAATTTATCTGTCGGGACTTCAATCAAATCTGCTAACTTTTCCGCTGTTTCTAAGCGAGCCTCTGCAGTTGACCCTTTCATTTTTGTAAATGTAATCGTACGTACAGCTGCATTATCTACTACAGCTCGCCCATAACGGTCAAATATTTTCCCACGTGGTACAGGATTACTTATCGTCGAGTTCTCTTTCCTCTCCACTTCATTCTTATATTCCTCACCGCGAACAATTTGTACATATCCAAGCCTTACAATAACCGCGGAGAACATTAAAAACACGCAGAAAAACAGCACGTTTAACCGAAAAGGAACGTGAGTCTTTTTCTTTTGTTGTTTCTGCTTCTTGCTCATACAAACCCCCTCTACCAACAGCTATGTAATGTGAAAGGGACACCTTCATACAGGTGTCCTCACTGCTGTCTTACATCTTTTTCTATTCTAGCATAAAACAACCGAGAAGTTAACCTTCTGGTTCTGTTTGATTCTGCGCAGTCCCTTGCCTTACAACACTTGTTTTACTTGCATTTCCCTCATCATATTTGACATTTTTAACTGCAAAATAAATAAGGAAATGTCCTGCACCTAAAATACATAATAAGTAAGGTAAACTTTTTTCAGGCGGAAAGAATAATACAGCACATAAAAAACTTAAAATCGAACAAATTCTTCCTGCATTTAACCATAATTCCCGGACAACTACATACTCTACACGCCACTCTCTCGCATTTTTCGCTCTGCCAATTACATCATATGTCATGGACCCGTACGGAACGAGCAAAATAGGGTATGCAACCGCAATACACGCTGCATAAATAAGTAATTTTGCGTATGTAACGTCGAATATAACTAAAAATACGACAGCATATAAAATAATGCCTCCAAGCAAAATTGCTTTTTTCCGCCACTCTTTCTTTAACATACGAGTGACTAAGTAGTAACATACAAATGATACAGCAGAATTTACTAAGCTATATTTTCCTAAGGCGAGTTCGCTATCCGTCGCTAAATACACGTACACGGAAATCACAAAAATAAACGTTCCCTCTCTCAACCCTTGGAAAAAATGAGCACGTGTAATTCTTCCCCAATTTTTATCAATCTGCCGCTCTTTCAATACTTGTACAATTTCATACCGTCCTTCACATTCTCTCTTAGATACAAAAAAGCTTAAAATAACAGCGATTGCAAATAACACTAACGAAAGAAAGAATATGACCGTATAGCCACTCCATTTTTCCATACGTGAAATTGTGTATCCAGCTGCTATCGGTCCAATCATGCCAGAGAAGGATGTAAGAAGTCCAAGAAACCCATTAAAGAAATCTCTTGTTTCTGGTTCTGTAATCTCAAATGTTAATAAGTTAAACGCGAGCCAGTAAAAACCATATCCGACTCCTAAAAGAGCCCCCATTAATAAAATATAGTGAGAAGCGCTTTTTCCCGCTACTAAAACAACGATAAAAAAAATAGCTAACGTGCCTACGCCTATTCGTAACAAGATTGAGCGATCAATACGCTTCGCTAATTTCCCACCTATAAGAAATGTGAGAGGCTGTAATACAACGCTGGCCAAATTATACAAGCCAAGATTCACATAATTTTGTGTTTGTTTCCATAAATAAATGTTAACAAACGTATTCGATAAAGAAATTGCGAGCGTGTATAAACCTCCAATAAGGAGCAACAACACTAAATCCCGATTCACTTCAACGTCACCAATTATATGTTTCCACTTCATACACAACTCTCCTTTACTTCATGTTCTAGTCTTCCAAAGACAAGCCCAATTATGTAAAAGGAAAGCATAGAAAAAAGCTAGGAGCATTCTCCTAGCTTTTTCTATCGTTATTACAATTATTTTGCTTCTTGGTAACGTTTTTCAGCAGCGTTCCAATCTACAACGTTCCAGAATGCACCGATGTAGTCAGGACGACGGTTTTGGTAATTTAGGTAGTAAGCATGTTCCCAAACATCTAAACCTACAACTGGAGTTTTACCTTCAGTTAGAGGAGAATCTTGGTTTGGCGTGCTTGTTACTTCTAGCTCACCATTGTTTACTACTAACCAAGCCCAACCAGAACCGAAACGAGTTGCGCCAGCTTTTGCGAATTCTTCTTTGAATGCATCGAAGCTACCGAATTTCGCTTCAATTGCAGTTGCAAGTTCGCCTACTGGTTGTCCGCCGCCGTTTGGAGATAAGATTGTCCAGAAGAATGTATGGTTAGCATGTCCGCCACCATTGTTACGTACTGCTGTACGGATTCCTTCTGGTACTTCGTTTAAGTTTGCAACTAATTCTTCTACGCTTTTGTCAGCTAATTCTGCATGACCTTCTAAAGCAGCGTTTAAGTTTGTAATGTAAGTGTTATGATGTTTTGTATGATGGATGTTCATTGTTTCTTTGTCAAAGTGAGGCTCTAAAGCATCATACGCATAAGGTAAATTTGGTAATTCGTGTTTTGCCATTGTTATATTCCTCCCAGTTTATGTATTGCCACTTAAGTGACATACAACTTCATTCTACCCTAATTGCCATAGGGTGCAAACAAATAAATCACATTGTCTTGCTATCATTAACGTAGCAAAAATCCCACTTCTTTTCAATTAAAATGCTCATATATTCCGTAAAAAAAGCTCCCTTCTACAAGGAAGCTTCCCACTGACATAATAAACATGCGAAATGGATATGGACCCTGTAGGACTCGAACCTACGACCGGACGGTTATGAGCCGTCTGCTCTAACCAGCTGAGCTAAGGGTCCACAATTATGTATGTAACAACATATCAAATAAAGGAATTCCTATCGGATATATCCTTTAAGAAATGTAAGATAAATTTACCATATGGCAAAGAAAAGTGTCAATTGTATTTTTCTCATATAAAAGAAGAAAATTAATAAAAAGAAATTTAGTTATCTCCACTATATGTAAATATAATATATCTTGAGATTCTCTAGATTCCTACGTTACAATGATTTTATACATACATAAAGGAAGTGAATCCATGTCCATATTTACCCAATTAGCCAAAAGCGTATATTCGCCTAAAGATATGGCGTTATTCCGTTTTCAAAAAATCGGAAAAACCATTTTGTATATTATGCTACTTTGTCTAATCACTACTATTCCAAGAACATTCTTTTACGGTAGCTTTATTCAAGATAGTGTTACCATGGTAAATCAAGCAATTGAAAAAGATTTACCTGATTTTAAAATCGAAAACGGTGAACTAAAAGCAGATATTGAACAACCTATTCTAAAGGAAGAGGGAGATGCTCTTTTCGTATTTGATCCCAATACAACAGATATAGAAACATATCAAAACAAAACTGGTTTATTTATTTTAAAAGATAAAGTAGTTTCTATAGGAAATGGTCAAACACAAACATACTCCTATAATGATTTATTAGGGACATCTCTTGAGAAGAAAGATTTGCAAGATTTCATTTCTGTATTCGATAGTATTTATCCAATTTTACTAGCTGTTATCGGCGTGTTAGTATACCTATTCCAATTGTTTATTACTTTCTTAGGAATTACTTTACTTGCGTTTATAGGTTCTGCTATGAGCGGTCAACGTAAATTATCTTATAAGCAAGTATGGACGTTAACTGCATACAGCTACACAATTCCAACAATCTTCTTTATGATTATGGATTTATTCAAAATTGTTGTACCTGGTTCAACATTCATTTATATCGCAGTTGTTTTAATTGTTCTTTACTTAACGATTAAAGAAGTTCCAAAACCGAAAGAAAAATAAGAACGAAAAAAAATGCCTAAATAGGCATTTTTTTTTTGGACAAGCATATATTCCTAGCAAAGGAGTGAAGAATATGAAGAGATTAGGTATATCCTTATTCGTGCTTGTTCTTGGTTATATATTTTATTACGATATAAAAATCGGCACTTTACCGATGTTAAGTTCATATAAAAAAACAACCGCTGCCCAAACGATAAAGCAAGAAAATACAGATACAAAACAAAAGAAAGAGAACAAAGCAGAAAAAGAAACAGATGTAACTTATAAAACAATCGAAGTCAAAACAGGTGAGACAGTTCTTTCTATTACCGAACAAATTAATAAGAAAAAAATCCCTTCCATTGAAAAGGTAATTGATGACTTTAAACAACTAAACAAAAGTACATCTGCTACAAAAATACAAATTGGAAAGTCTTATAAATTCCCGTTATATCAATGAGCAATCACTTAATCCTTGTCAATTACATAAAGGCGCTGATACAATAGTAAAAGTGAAACCGAGCACTTCGGTTTCTATAGCCCTGTATCACGTATACTTTCATTGATATGAGGGACTAAATAAGAAACTTCTTTTATAAGGAGAGCGATCTATTCGTGAATGAAATGACTCATCGTACAAAAACACGTCCAGTTAAAGTCGGTAATTTAACAATTGGCGGTAATAATGAATTAATTATACAAAGTATGACAACAACAAAAACACATGATGTTGAAGCAACAGTTGCTGAAATTAAACGTTTAGAAGAAGCTGGCTGTCAAGTCGTCCGCGTTGCTGTTCCAGACGAACGCGCAGCAAATGCTATTGCTGATATTAAAAAACAAATCAACATTCCACTTGTTGCTGATATTCATTTTGATTATCGTCTTGCTTTAAAAGCAATTGAAGGTGGCATTGATAAAGTACGTATCAATCCAGGTAACATTGGTCGTCGCCATAAAGTAGAAGCTGTTGTAAATGCAGCAAAAGAACGCGGTATTCCAATCCGTATCGGTGTAAACGCAGGTTCATTAGAACGTCACATTTTAGAAAAGTACGGATACCCAACTGCAGATGGTATGGTCGAGAGCGCCCTACATCACATTAAAATTTTAGAGGATTTAGATTTCCACGATATTATCGTATCTATGAAAGCCTCTGATGTTAACTTAGCAATTGAAGCATATGAAAAAGCTGCTCGTGCTTTTGATTACCCATTACATTTAGGTATTACAGAATCCGGAACATTATTTGCCGGAACTGTAAAAAGTGCCGCTGGTCTTGGCGCAATCTTAAATAAGGGCATCGGAAATACACTACGCATTTCATTAAGTGCTGACCCAGTTGAAGAAGTAAAAGTTGCGCGTGAACTATTAAAGTCATTCGGTCTTGCATCTAATGCAGCAACACTTATTTCTTGTCCAACTTGTGGTCGTATTGAAATTGATTTAATTAGCATCGCTAACGAGGTGGAAGAATACATCTCTACACTAAAAGTACCAATTAAAGTTGCAGTACTTGGTTGCGCTGTAAACGGTCCTGGTGAAGCTCGTGAAGCTGATATCGGTATTGCCGGTGCACGTGGAGAAGGATTATTATTCCGTAAAGGGCAAGTTGTTCGTAAAGTACCAGAAGAAATAATGGTAGAAGAACTGAAAAAAGAAATTGATGTAATTGCTGCTGAAATGGCTGCTGAACGAGAAAAAGAAAAAGAAACACAAGAACAATAAAAAGAAGGTTGCCACAATATTTGTGGGCAACCTTCTTTTTTACGTAAAAAAGCTCGTCAGTTATGTAACCGACGAGTTCTTATTTTGCACATTTTGGACAACGGCCATATATTTCAAACTTATGACCGGTTACTTCATAACCGTTAAAATCTTTATTCATAAAATCCATCGGGCAGGAAGTAATCTCTTTCGTTCCCCCGCAATCTAAACAAATAAAATGATGATGATGTTCCATAATAGAACATGTAAAACGAAAATGTTTTTCACCATTTAATTCCGTTTTTTCTAAAACACCGATTTCAGCAAACACCGTTAAGTTACGATAAATCGTATCAAAGCTAAGACCTGGATAATCATCCTTCATATGCTCTAAAACGTCTTTCGCCGTTAAATAACGATTGTGAGCTGCAAATAACCTGAGCATTTCTTCCCTTTTCCCCGTATGTTTGTATCCTTTATCTTTCATTAGGCGTAAAGCTTCTGTTAGATTCATATCTATCCCTACTTTATGCAGTTTTTTTCTTTTTCCATAAAATCGCACCAATTAAAATAAGAACTGCTATCATAACAATTGTACCACCTGGTGCTAGATCAAGTTGATATGAAGCAAACATTCCACCAATTACTGCAATTTCACCAAATAAAATGGAAAAGAAAATTGTTTGTTTAAATCCATTCACAATACGAATACTTGCTGCAACTGGTAACGTCATTAATGATGATACGAGAAGAACCCCTACTACACGCATTGATACTGCAATAACAAGAGCAACCAATATAATGAAAATAAAGTGAATCCACTTTGCACTCAAACCGGTTGATACAGCATATTCCTCATCAAACGATAGTAAAAATAACTCTTTGTATAATAAAGTGATCGTTACAATAACAACAATTGCTACAATGCCGATGATTATTAAATCCGTACTTGTTACAGCACTTACACTCCCAAATAAATAACTAAATAAATCAGTGTTAAATCCATTTGCAAGTGATATAAAAATAACCCCAATCCCCATTCCTGCTGAAAGAATAATCGGAATTGCTAATTCTTGATAATGTTTATATACAGTACGTAATTTTTCAATTAGTAACGCCCCACCAATAGAAAAAATCATTCCCATATATAACGGATTTAAAAACCCTCCTGTGAAAATTGTTTTTTCTAGTAGTAAACTTGCAGCAATACCCGATAATGTCACGTGACTTAAAGCATCCGCAATAAGCGACATTCGGCGAATGACAACAAATACACCGATAAGCGGCGCAACAAGTCCTATTAAAATCCCTGCATATAAAGAGTTCCGTAAAAAGTCATATTGTAAAAAATCTTGTATCATTATATCCTCCCGTGATGCTCATGCTCGTGTTCTAAACGATGAACATGATGTCCATATAAGACGGACATTTCTGCATCTTCTAACTCTCGGAACTTCTCTACATTTCCATGGAAATGTAGATGTTGGTTTAAGCATGCAACATGTGTTACCTTCTCTGTAACAGCTCCCATATCATGAGTAACGAGAATTAATGTGATTCCTAACCTTTTGTTTAAATCCTCTAATATCTCATAAAAACTTTCTACATTCTTCACATCGATTCCAACAGTGGGCTCGTCCAAAATAAGTAATTCAGGATCACTAACGAGCGCACGAGCAATAAATACACGCTGTTGTTGTCCACCAGAAAGTTCTCCGATATTGCGCCCTTGAAACGCACTCATCCCTACATCAGCAATCGCTTTTTCTACCTTTTCCTTATCGTTTTTCGTGAAAAAGCGAAACAGCCCTTTTTTCGAAACGAGTCCCATTGATACAACTTCAAAAACAGTGGCCGGAAAACCAGAATTAAAGCTATTTGCCTTTTGCGACACATAACCGACTTTGTTCCATTCTTTAAACTTCTTACTGTCAACACCAAACAAACGAATACTTCCCTGTTTTGGCTTTAAAACGCCTAATAAACATTTTAGCAAAGTAGATTTCCCAGAACCATTTGGCCCAACTAAACCTAAAAAAGCTCCCTTCGGAACTTGCAAATTAATATCTTCTAACACATTTCGATCTTCATATCGAAATGACAATCCTTCTATTTCTAATATATTATTCATAGCATCTCACCTATTTTAATTCAGAATGATTCCGATTTATATCTATTTGAATTATAGTACAGCTTATTATAGTTGTAAACCAATCTGCCTAAAATATATCAATTTTTTCAAGAAACCTTACTATTATAACAAAAAGCAGAGAAAAATTCTCTGCTTCCGAAAAATATTAAACCTTAATCAGATGAGGCCATCCCCTAACGATTGGCGAGGGTTTTTACTGGATAAATTTTCTAGTGGATAGCCGATTTAAACTTGCCACCATTTGTCTCTTGTGTATTCATAATCGTAACAAACGCATTCGCATCAATTTCATACACAATTGATTTTAACTTCGTCACTTCCAGACGCGTTACAACTGCATAAATAACTTCTTTTTCTTTATCCGTGTAACCGCCTTTCGCTACAAGCTTTGTAGTTCCACGACCAAGACGATGCAAAATCGCATTTGATACTTCCTCATATTGATCTGATACAATTAAAACTGCTTTCGTTTCATCTAAACCTTGAATGACTGTATCAATTGTTTTGAATGCGATATAGTACGTCATAACAGAATACATAGCTTGTTCAACACCAAATACAAATGCTGCCCATGCAAAAATGAATAAGTTCACAAACATTACAAATTCGCCAACAGAGAAAGGTAATTTCTTCGTTAATAAAATACCCATAATTTCTGTTCCGTCCATTGATCCACCATGGCGAATAACGAGCCCTACACCAATACCTAAAATAAGACCACCAAACACTGTTGCTAAAATCGGCTCTGTTGTAAATGGCGGAACAGCATGTAACGTTGATTCAATAAACGCTAAAGCTACAATACCGAACGCCGAAGATAACATGAACGTTTTCCCGATTTGCTTATAACCTGAATACATAAATGGGATATTGAGAATAACGACTAAAGTAGAGAAACTTAACCACCAAATATTAGGAGTAAGATAATCTAATATAAGAGAAATACCAATAATTCCACCATCAATAATTTTATTTGGCATTAAAAATAGTTCAATCGCTACCGCTGCGCATGCTGCCCCAAAAATAATCATAACTAAACGATAAATAAGATGGATAACACTTTCTTTTCGATGTTGCTTTTGTTCCATAGGTCCTCCTTATACTCTTTTTCTATAGTTTTGTCCTTATATTATAACATACGCTTCTTTTTCTCATGGAAAAAGAAACTCTATACGAATATGTACAAGCTACGTACTCATATATTTCGATAGAAGAACGTGTGAAGGAGGATAACTCGATGAACCTCATTAAACAACTTGTAAATAAAAAATTAAATCATATTTCTACAAAAGAGTTATTGAAATATAGTAAAGAATATGAAGTTTCTATTACGACTGCACAAGCGGATCAAATTGTTTTACTTATGAAAGGAAAGAATATTAACATTTACGATAATGACGAACGGCTAGAGCTCTTAAAACAAATAGCAAAAGTAACCTCCCCTGCTACTGCCCAACAAGTAAATACTTTATTTCAGCAACTACTAAAATAAGGAGGGGAAAATCCCCTCCTTATTGCTTATTGCGCTTTAATTTTCTCAAGAATTCCTTCATCAAAAGTACCATTTTTCAGCATTTCGATTTCTAATTTATATGGTGGCTTCTTATCTTTTTTATCTTCACCTACATATGGCGTTTCAAGAATTTTTGGTACGTGCATTAACTGCGGATGATGCACAATATGATGTAACGCTTTATAACCGATATGACCGAAGCCGATATTTTCATGACGGTCCTTTCCTGCGCCGCATACATTTTTACTATCATTAATATGAAGTACTTGCAAACGATCCATACCAACAATCTTATCAAATTTATTTAATACGCCGTCAAAATCATTTACAATATCATATCCTGCATCGTGCGTATGACACGTATCAAAGCATACTGATAATTTTTCATTATATTTTACACCATCAATAATCTTTGCAATTTCTTCAAAGCTACGACCGCATTCTGTTCCTTTTCCTGCCATCGTTTCTAACGCAATGTTAACCGTCTGCTCTGGCATTAATACTTCATTAAGCCCTTTAATAATTTGTTGAATACCAGCATCCGCTCCTGCACCAACGTGCGCACCTGGGTGAAGAACGATTTGTTTCGCTACACCTAATGCCGATGTTCTTTCAATTTCCATGCGAAGGAAGTCTACACCTAATTGGAATGTTTCTGGCTTCGTCGTATTCCCAAGATTAATAATATATGGCGCATGTACGATAATTTCCTCAATACCGTTTAGTTCCATATGTTTTCTTCCTGCTTCTATGTTCAATTCTTCAATTGGTTTTCTTCGTGTATTTTGCGGTGCACCTGTATAAATCATAAACGTCGTTGCACCGTATGAAACAGCCTCTTCACTTGCTGCTAATAACATTTTCTTACCACTCATAGAAACATGAGATCCAATCTTTAACATACAATCACCTCTTCAATATACAATAGATATAATGATAGCATAATTTGTAGAAATATGTAGCGAATTGTTTGTTCCTAAAACACTACGCAAATTGTAACTAGCTACACCGAAACTTTAATCAGTGTTTTTTCATTCCCCACCGATTATTATCCCGCAAATATCCGGATAAAAAAAGATAAGGGGGCTCCCCTTATCTTTTTTTATTGCTATATTTTTTCTTCACTTTATCACGTTCTGTTGCAAGTTTACGTTTATAGTTTGGTTTTACTTTTTTCGGCTTTTTAATAACTTTCGTTGCCATAACATCAAGTTCATCATTTGGTTTTTTACGGCTCTTACGACGACGACGTTCACCTAAATCCGCCCACTCATCTCCGCGTAACTCTACATGCTTGAACTCAATATGACGTTGTTTTTCTAAACTATCTAACGCTTCTTCGTTTGCTGGATCATAAATCGTCACTGCAATACCTGAATGCCCCGCACGTGCTGTTCTTCCAACGCGGTGAACGAAGAAATCTAAATCTGATGGAAGTTCGTAGTTAATAACATGACTAATTCCTTCAATATCAATACCACGTGCTGCTAAATCAGTTGCAACAATATATTGGAATTCAAGATCACGAATTTGTTTCATCATTTTTTTACGATCACGCGGTGATAAATCTCCGTGAATTCGTCCAACTTTTAAGCCACGTTCCATTAATCCGTCAGCAACCTGATCCGCCATCTTCTTCGTATTCGTGAAAACAACTGCTAAATACGGTTTAAATTGTAGCAACATTTTGTTCACTAAATCGATTTTGTTACGATGTTTAGAAGGTACTAAATAATGCTCAATATTCCCAGCCGCAACTTGTTTTGGATTGATATGAATATGCTCTGGATTCTCCATATATTTCTTCAGAAACGGTTTTAGTTTTTGAGGAATTGTTGCAGAGAAAACTAGCATTTGCAGGTTTCTAGGCATGCGTGATGCAATTTTGTCTACATCATGAATGAATCCCATATCAAGCATTAAGTCTGCTTCATCGACAATAATAGTATTTGCTTTATGAACAAATAATGCTTGTGCTTCCACTAAATCTTTAATACGTCCTGGTGTTCCAACTACAATATGAGGTTGTTTTTTCAACTTTTCAATTGATCGTTGTTTATCAGTTCCACCAATTAAACAACGTGCTGTAATCATTTGATCTTCCGCACAAAACTTTGTTAATTTCACGATTTCTTCGTAAATTTGTTGTGCTAACTCACGAGTAGGCGCTGTAATAACAAGTTGTACTTCTTCACGACTTGCATTAATTCTGTTCAATGTAGGAAGTAAGTATGCATGTGTTTTCCCAGAACCTGTTTGGGATTGTCCAATTACACTTACACCTTTTTTCACGACCGGGAAAATTTTCTTTTGAATTCCTGTCGGCTCTGTAAAGCGTAGTTCACGAACTGCATCTATTAAAAATGGTTTAAAATCATACTGTGTAAAAGTTTGTTGTGTCATAAGTTACACCTTCTTTCTAAATTTCTACTGCGCGCACAAATCAGCCAAGTCTACATTATATCGAAATCTACAAGTAAAATCCATCTTTAGTTTAGGTTTTTACTTCAAAAACTAACCTTCTTCCCTCTTATTGCATATTGTATGTGTATATACCTAACTGAAGAAAGGAGGATTTCTCACATGTTTCCAAAATCCCACACAAGGCAAATGTATCCGAATCAAGGACAGCAACCTTATACACCATATCCAATTCCACAACTACCACCGATGGCACAAAAAAAGAAAGGGTTCCTTGCTAAACTCTTTAAAAAACACGATCCAACCGAGCCTTTCATGCAAATGGTTCCACCTTATCGACAAATGGATGGACCGCCGCCAATGATGCACCAGCAACCGCCGCCCCAATACCAACAACAATACCCGCAGCAATACTCACAACAATATCAACCATACATGCAGCAACATCCAGAGCAAATGATTCCCCCTCAAATGTATGAATCAAATGAAACGCGCGGCGGTGCAGCAACTACAGCAGCATCAAGTAGCGGCATCGGCAGTTTTTTTGCAAATTTAATTTCGAATCCAACTAATATGATAAACAATATTGAAAAAGTATCCCAAGTCGTTCAATCTGTAAGCCCTGTCGTCGAACAGTACGGTCCTATTATGCGTAACCTACCAAGCATTGTTAAAATCCTCACCTCTGGAAAAAGTACGGAAGAAGATCCAACTAAAAATCCAACTGAAGACATAACAGAAAAGGTTGAGGTAGCAACTCCGCCTCCTCCACAAAAAAAAAGAAAAAGAAAAAAAATAGTGATTGAGCCTGTCATAGAAAAAGAATTACGAGAGGAGCCTGTTCAAAAAATAGCAACAAAACCAAAACTATATGTGTAACAATCCTTTGTTTTCTATCCATTCCTCCTTTATAATGTAAAAGACTATGCACAAAAGTATCCCTTGTTTAGAAGGAGAGGTTTACTCATATGAAAATTGTTAAAATTTCCCCTCGTGGTTATTGCTACGGTGTTGTGGACGCGATGGTTATTGCACGTAACGCCGCATTAGATACATCATTACCAAGACCTATTTATATTTTAGGTATGATTGTTCACAACAAACATGTAACAGATGCATTCGAAGAAGATGGCATCATTACATTAGACGGTCCAAGTCGATTAGAAATTTTAGATAAAATCGATTCTGGTACTGTTATTTTCACTGCACACGGTGTTTCTCCAGAAGTTAAACAACGTGCAAAAGAAAAAGGTTTAACGACAATCGATGCCACTTGTCCAGATGTTACAAAAACACATGACCTTATTGAAGCAAAGAAAGCTGAAGGTTACCATGTCATTTATATCGGCAAAAAAAATCATCCAGAACCAGAAGGTGCAGTTGGTATTGCACCTGACATCGTTCACCTTATCGAAAGAGCTGATGATTTAAAAACATTAGAAATTCCAACAGATAAAATTTTAGTTACAAATCAAACAACGATGAGCCAATGGGATGTTCAACATTTAATGGAGGACATTCAGAAGAAATTCCCAACAGCAGAATTCCATAAGGAAATTTGTTTAGCAACTCAAGTTCGCCAAGAAGCTGTCGCTAAACAAGCTGATGTTGCAGACTTAACAATTGTTGTCGGTGATCCGAAAAGTAACAACTCAAACCGTTTAGCACAAGTATCACAAGAAATCGCTGGTACGAAAGCATACCGCGTTGCAGACGTAAGTGAGATTAAATTAGAGTGGCTACAAGGTGTAGAAAACGTAGCTGTTACAGCAGGTGCTTCTACTCCAACTCCAATTACAAAAGAAGTTATCGCTTTCTTAGATCAATATGATCCAATGAATCCCGCTACATGGGAGAGAGTTCGAAAAGTACCATTACAAAAAATATTGCCTCGTGTAAAAGTGAAAAAAGAACAATAATAAAAACCGTTGCCTATAAGCAACGGTTTTTATTTTTCTTATACAAATGTAAATGGATCTGTATGTAATTGCGAAGCATGAATGTGTACATTGAGTTTCTTGTCATCCAATTTTTCTTGTAATTGCTTTTGTACACCTTGCTTCATTACTTTTTCAACGTTATGTCCTGGGTCAACTATATTTAAACCGAGCATCATCGCATCATGAGCAACATGATAATACATGTCACCTGTTACATATACATCCGCTCCTTTAAATTTAGCTTGATTGATGTATTTGTTACCATCGCCACCAAGTACAGCTACTTTGCGCACTTTATCATTTAAATCCCCAACAACTCGTGCACCCTTTACATCTAATGATTTCTTTACATGTTCCGCAAACTGTCCAAGTGTCATTTCTTCTTGTAAATATCCTATTTTTCCAAGCCCTAATGTTTCACCTTTGTTATCAAGTGGATACACATCATATGCTACTTCTTCATATGGATGTGCCGTTACCATTGCTTTAATCACTTTTCGCTGTAGTGAAGCTGGAATTATCGTTTCGATTCGCACTTCTTCTACGCGTTCTAACTGCCCAGTTTCCCCGATATAAGGATTTGTTCCCTCTTGAGGTACAAACGTACCTGTACCCTCGCTATTAAACGTACAGTGGCTATAATTCCCGATATGACCAGCACCTGCGTCTCCTAATGCTTTTCGTACTTCTTCTGCATGAGTTACTGGCACAAACACAACAACTTTTTTCATTTCTTCTGCATATGTCGGTGCCAAAACTTCTGTATTTTGCAATCCTAACGCCTCAGCAAGTAAATCATTTACCCCACCCTTAGCAACATCCACATTTGTATGTGCTGCATAAATGGCAATATCATTTTTAATACACGTTTCAATAATTCTTCCGTACGCTTTATCTGTATGAATCGCTTTTAACGGATTAAAAATTAAAGGGTGATGCGCAATAATGACATTCGCCCCTAATTGAATTGCTTCATCCACAACTTCCTCCGTTACATCTAACGCAATCAATACGTGTTGTACGGGTTTATTAAGCGCTCCAATTTGCAGGCCAATCTTATCTCCTTCCATCGCCAAATGCTTCGGATACATACTTTCAAATAAAGAAATAATTTCATGGCCATTTGGAATTTTACTCATGATAAAACCTCCCGTATCATTTTCATTTTCGCTTCTACTTCCGCACGCTTCGCTTTTGTTTCTTCAGAATCAGCCGCACGTTCTAACTGCTTTAAAATATTTTGGAAGTTTTTCAATTCCCCTTCCCATTTTTCAACGAAAGCTTCACCTTTTTCTTTTATTAAAAATGGTCCCATAAATAATTCCGCTTGTTTATTTTCAGAATAAGGCACCGCAACGTCTCCTCGCTCGCCTACTAAAATCTCGTAAATTTTCCCATCTTCTTTTACGATTTTTTCATGGATAAGCTCCCATCCATTCTCAATAAACCATTCACGAATGTGATGCGCTGCAATATTCGGCTGTAAAATTAAACGAGTTACCCCTTCTAATTTTTCTTTACCACTTTCTAAAATGTCACGAATTAACGCTCCGCCCATTCCAGCAACCGTAATTACATCTACTTCTCCTGGCGCGATAACAGCTAATCCATTCCCTTTACGCACATCTACTTTATCTTGTAAGCCACTTTCAGCTACAGTTGCTTGTGCAGAGCGAAATGGTCCATCTACAACCTCTCCAGCAACTGCTTTTGTAGCAATATTATTTATAATTGTATAACACGGTAAATACGCATGATCCGATCCAATATCAGCTACTGTAGATCCTACCGGTATTTCACGCACTACTTCTTCTAATCGTTTTGAAAGCTTTACTTCATTCATGTATTTCCATTACTCCTTCTCTTGTCAGTCTGTCTCCATGATAATGAATTTATAGTCGTTGTTGCAAGCCTATAAAAACAATTCACTTCTCTATCACTCATCGTATTTTAGAAAAACAAGCCCTTTGCATAAGCAAAAGGCTTGTCATACGGAACTTTATTTTTTCTTCGATAACCAATCAGCTACTTTAGCGGCTTGATCAGCTGGAACTATATTTGGTGGCATATTTCCTTTTCCTTTCGAAAGAATTTCTTTAATTTCATCTTTTGAAAGTTTTCCACCAATTTTTTGTAAATTAGGTCCTACTGCCCCTTGTAACTGATCACCGTGGCAGCTCGTACAGCTTTGCTTCACAATATCCTCTGGTTTTGATGCTGTTTGTGCTGGCTTCCCGCCATTTTTTGCATCAGCTAACTCTTTAGATTTATTTAGCCCCTGAAATGAAAATACAAACATAACGATAATACCTAATGCTGCAATAAGAGCGAACGGAATCAGCGGATTACGTTTCATATCTCTTCTCCCCCCTCTATACCCCTAAATAGTTAGATGATTCAGTCATTTCCATTGTACTTGAAAACGCTCTATCAGAAAAGAGTAAACTACTAATCGTTAAAAATATTCCATAAATTCAGTTTATTGTTTTTTATTGTTATATCGCTTATTATTTCGATAATTATTAACGTTTCTCATCATATTTTTCACTTTTCTACATATATTTTTGTATAAAATACACAAAATTAATCGAAAAATCGAAAAATGAGCATTTGCAAATCAAAAGACAATTCTGTAAAATAAATTACAAGAAATTGTAATCGTTGCTGATAGCTAAAGTTTAACAAAAGTTAACAAAATAAAAAAGTTTACTTCACAAAGGTGAAGTAAACTTAAAGGTAGCCTATTCTAAGAAATCCTTAAGACGCTTACTACGGCTTGGATGTCTTAATTTACGAAGTGCTTTTGCTTCAATTTGACGGATACGTTCTCTCGTTACGCCGAATACTTTCCCAACTTCTTCAAGCGTACGAGTTCGTCCATCATCTAAACCAAAACGAAGACGTAGAACATTTTCTTCACGATCTGTTAGTGTATCTAACACATCTTCTAATTGTTCTTTTAGCAATTCATACGCTGCATGGTCCGCAGGCGATGTTGCTTCTTGGTCTTCAATAAAATCACCTAAATGGGAGTCATCTTCTTCACCGATCGGTGTTTCAAGAGAAACTGGCTCCTGTGCAATTTTTAAGATTTCGCGTACTTTTTCTGGAGCAAGATCCATTTCTTCACCAATCTCTTCAGGAGATGGTTCGCGTCCTAAATCTTGTAGTAATTGACGTTGTACACGAATTAACTTATTAATCGTTTCAACCATATGAACTGGGATACGAATTGTTCGTGCTTGGTCTGCAATCGCACGTGTAATCGCTTGGCGAATCCACCAAGTTGCATACGTACTAAATTTGAAACCTTTACGATAATCGAACTTTTCAACCGCTTTAATTAGACCCATATTCCCTTCTTGGATTAAGTCTAAGAAAAGCATACCACGGCCCACGTAGCGCTTTGCAATACTTACTACAAGACGTAAGTTTGCTTCTGCAAGACGACGTTTCGCTTCTTCATCGCCTTCTTCAATACGCGTTGCAAGTCGAATTTCTTCTTCTGCAGATAGTAAATCTACACGACCAATTTCTTTTAAATACATACGAACGGGATCATTGATTTTAACCCCAGGTGGTACACTTAAATCATTAAGGTCAAATTCTTCTTCCGCTTTTGTAATTTGGCGATTATTAGGACCTTCGTCGTTATCATTGTCACCAACTAAGTCAATCCCTTGTTCACCTAAATATTCATAGTATTCATCCATTTGATCGGATTCAATTTCAAATCCATTCATGCGTTCTGCAATCTCTTCATATGTAAGAACGCCACGTTTTTTTCCGAGCTCAGTGAGTTGTTCTTTCACTTGCTCAAGGGTCATTTCAGTTTCAATTTGTTTAGAACGAGCTGGTTTGTCAGCCATCTGTTCCCCTCCTTACGCGAGATACAAACATTCATTATACTAAAAATTTATCAAAAAAGCTATTTTCTCGCTTTTTGATTTTGTAAATATGCTACATAATATTTAGCAGCCTCTACAGGATCTGTTTTTTCCATTTGTTTTACCTTAAAGATGATTTCCATCTTTTCAAGTTTTTCTTGATGACGGCTGAGCGTCTCCAAATGGCCTTGTAACACTTCTTCTGTGTATTCTGGATTAATAAATTCATCCGTCGAAATATCAGTGATAATATTTTTCAACTTCTCATCAGAGAGCCAACTTAAAAATGTTCCGACTGAAGATTCATTTCCCTTTTCATAATATGCGTATAGTTCATATAAAATCCCTTTATGTTCTTCTGTATGAAAATCTTCTATGTGGGATTCCATACGAACAGCCACTTCTGGACTTTGCAACATATGATAAATAATTTCTCTTTCTGCCCTTTCAAAACCTGTTAACTTCGGTTTTGTTTGAACAATTTGAGACGGCTTAGAAACCAGCTTTACTTGTTTTTGCTGTACCTTTTGTTCTTTGCGATATTGGTGCAATTGATTCAAAAGAGTTTCCATTGAATACGAAAATTCTTGCGATAATGACTTCAAATATGATTCTGCCTGCATCGCATCCTGTAGCAACGATAACTCTTTTAAAACACTTTTCACATATTCTTCTTTGCCAGACTCATCTTGCAAATTTTTCCCTAAACGCAAATAATTTATTTTAAAACCAACAAAACTTATACTTGATTTCACAAGATTTTCAAAAGCAGTTGTCCCATATTGTTGCACATATTCATCAGGATCAAGCTTATCTGGCAAGGATGTAACTTTCACTTGGCAACCAACTTTTAGCAATAATTGCCCTGCTTTCATCGTTGCTTCTCGCCCTGCTTTATCACCATCATAGCAAAGAACAACAGTTTCAACGTTACGTCGCAGAAGTTTTGCTTGTTCTTCAGTTAAAGCTGTTCCCATTGTCGCGACAGCTTCTTCCACACCACTTTTTACCGCAGCCATTACGTCGGCATACCCTTCAAAAAGGACCACTTGCCCACGCTTTCTAATAAACGGCCTCGCTTGGTGGAAGTTATACAACAATTTACTTTTATGAAAAATCGGTGTTTCAGGGCTATTTAAATATTTTGGAGTGTCATCTCCTAATGCCCTTCCACTAAACGCTATCACTTTACCTTGTAACGTATAGATTGGAAACATAACTCTTCCACGGAAGCGATCATAATGACTACCATCCTTCTCGCTTCTTATGAGAAGACCAGCTTGTTCCATACTAGACAGCGATAAACCTCTTTTTTGTAAAATTTTCGTTGCTGCATCCCAAGCAGGTGACGCATAACCAATTTCAAACTTCTCAATCATCTCTTTCGTAATACCACGTTTTAACAAATACGAAAGTGCTTCATTTCCTTCTTCTGTATTTACTAATAAATGATGATAGTACTTTTTCAAAAGTTCATGAGCCTGTTGCATGATGACAGTGTCATCAGATATGTCTTCTTGTTGTCCTTGCCCTGATGTATACTCTGCAACCGCCATTCCATTTCTTTCACCTAGCTTTTGAACAGCCTCGGTAAAAGCCAATCCTTCCATTTTCATTAGAAAGGAAAATACATTTCCACCTTCTCCACATCCGAAGCAATGAAAAATTTGCTTATCAGATGAAACAGAGAATGAAGGAGAATTCTCACCATGAAATGGACAAAGGCCAAAATAGTTACGCCCCTGTTTTCTAAGTTGAACGTATTCACCAATCACTTCTACAATATCCGATGACGTCCGAATCTGTTCAACAACTTCTTCGGGAATTCTGTTCCCCATAAATCCATCTCCGTGTCGTATTTTGTATTCGATAAAAATTAAAAAATTCCTTTATAATTCGACAATATTTTTTCTAAACTTATTAGAAAGTGTTGTCGATCACGTTATCAAACGATTTTGTAGGCCCTTTTCTGCGTAATTTCGCAGATACGTACCTACTATATAAAATTGTATCCATTTGCTCACCTGTTACAAATGTACCTCCTGGAGACAATACATATACACTTTTTACAAGAAGACTAGCAAGCACCATATCCTATGTGATCACGAGATCTGTTTTTTTTGCATGTTGATACATATAAAAAATCAACTGTAGCTTATTCAGTATCTACGTAGATCCAATTTCCCTTGCTACTTCCTTAAACGATGAGCATACGATGTGACAAACAAAATTTCGACATGAACTTTCGTTCCAACTTGCACAATTTTCAGCATTCACAGGCTATGCATCTGCATCAACTAATACGATATTGATGTTTTGCATATTTCTGTATTCTACATCCCTTCTGCGAATCCTTCCATAATGTGCGTTTTCTTGTATAGATTTTGTCGATTTAACGTAATTACATGTCTTTTCGTAAATCCTATCCCTAGTTTATTCTGAAAAATTAAAGTCTAAACGTAAAATATAGGTTTTTATCACAATTTTTTATTATAATATATTTTCTTCAACTACGCTACATATCCCTTTATTTTTTCATCTTCTATTTCAGGATAACGAAACCCTGCCTTTAGCATAATAAAAAGACAGAAGAATATAAGTATAACCACTCCGCTATAATCTATTACGAAATTAACAGGTATTGTGTTTCTCACGAGCGAAAAAAGCACATTCACCTTTGGTAAATGTGCTAAAACAATTTTTGGTTTTGCACTGCATTCACAATAATGTTGGCTGTTTCTTCAATCGCTTTATTCGATACATCAATTACTTGACAATTTATTTTACCAACTACATTCTCAAAGTGATCAATTTCTTCTTTAATACGATTAATATTGGCATATGTTGCACCATCACTTAGTCCAAGTGATTTCAATCGCTCTTTTCGAATATGATTCAACTTCTCTGGCGTAATTTTCAAACCGAAGCATTTTTCTTTAGCCACTTGATATAACTCTTCAGGCGGATCTACTTCTGGTACGAGCGGTACATTAGCAACTTTCAAACGTTTGTTATGAGCTAAATATTGAGAAAGTGGTGTTTTTGATGTGCGCGAAATCCCAATCAACACGATATCTGCTTTTAAAATACCACGCGCGTCTCTACCATCATCATACTTTACAGCAAACTCAATCGCTTCAATCTTTTTAAAGTATTCTTCATCTAATCTACGAACAACACCCGGCTCATATCTTGGTACTTGCCCTGTAATTTCTTCAATTTGATCGATAAGAGGCCCGATAATATCATATGCCTCTACGCCTTCTTTCGCAGCCTCTGTCACTAAATACTGACGCATGTCAGGCTTTACTAACGTAAAACAAATAAGCGCTTGATTGCTCTTAGCAATCGAAATCACTTCTTTTAATGTCCCTGTATCTTCTACATACGGTACACGTCTAATATCAGGAGCAAATGGGAATTGCCCCATCGCTGCTCGAACAACCAAATCAGCCGTTTCTCCAACAGAGTCAGATACGACATATACGATTTTATTATCCATTATATTACCTCACTTTAAACAAATTACACTTATTCGTTATTTACTAAGTTTACAAACGCACGTGTAATATTTGTTTTTGTAATTCGTCCAATCACTTCTAAACCTTGCTTCGTATCTTTCACAACCGGCATCGCATCAATCTGTCTTTCTATTAATTCCATCGCAATATCATACAAAGAATCCTCTCTACGACACATCGCAATGTTTGGCATCCTTGTCATGATAATATTAACCGGAAGAGAGGTTAAATCCTGCTTTCCAAGGCTAGCTCTTAATAAATCTTTACGAGACACAACACCAACTAATAGAATCGCCTGATCTACAACAAATAAGGTACCTACGTCCTCTAAAAACATTGTACAAATCGCATCGTATACTGATACATTTTTATCAATTACAGCTGGTCTAGATTGATAATCTTGTACTTTAATTTTCTTAACAGCCTCAGATAATAGCTGCCCCCCGGTTTTACCCGTATAAAAATAACCTACGCGTGGACGCGCTTCTAAATAACCAGCCATCGTTAAAATTGCTAAGTCTGGTCTTAGTGTTGCACGTGTTAATCCTAATTGCGCAGCAATTGACTCCCCTGTAATAGGACCGTGATCTTTTACAATCTGAATGATATGTTCTTGCCGTTTATTCAGCTCTATGATAATCACCACCTTTAATGCACAACGAAAAAAGTTATACTATCTCTTAAATATTATATACTAAATATGCTATTTGAAAAAGATAGGATGTAAAAAGGACCGTATACGGCCCCAAATTATATTTGAAACTTATCAAGTTGTTCTAAGAAACGTCTTGACTTCAAATAAATCCCGCAATATTCATCATAATATGTATTCAATACTAAACGCATTTGTTTTTTTGTGCTATCCTTCACCGATACATTGCCAAGTCTATGTAAATCGAAGTGGTAGAAAAGACGTAATAATTTATGAACAGCTTCCCCCACTGGTATACGATACTGGTCTTGCTCAGCATGACGCGAGCACAGAAAACCGCCTTCCCGGACAGAGAAGGCGACAAAATCTGTTTCTTGATGACAAATCGCACATGTATCAAAGTACGGGCGCATCCCTAATACCGGAAGCATTTTCGTTTGATAAATTAATGATAATACTTCTGAATCAACACCCTCACACATATAATGCAACGTTTGATATAACATTTCAAATAAATATGGATTATGTTTTTTATCTTCTGTTGCTTTATCAGTTAACTCAACAATAAATGATGCATAAGCAGTTAAAAATATATCCTCGCGAATTTCTTTCATAGTTGAAATAATCTCGCCTTGTTGCAAAGTTCCAAGTCCAGATCCCATTTGAATAAGAAAATTACCATGGGTCATAAGTTGCGAAACAGATGCTAACCGGCTTTTCGGTTTTTTCGCTCCTCTTGCCATTGCACTTACCTTACCCAATTCTCTTGAGAATATTGTAACAATCTTGTTCGTTTCTCCGTAATCTGTCGTACGGATAACGATGCCCTCAACTTTTTGAAACATGTTCGTCACCATCCAAGGTTTGAACAAAACGGGTCAAGAAATTGGAGAGTCTAGATGCGCTAGCTCCTCTTCATGTTGATCCATCTCATCGTTTACGTCTTTTTCCATTTCTTTCAAAAGCAAGTACGTTTCAATGCTTCCTGTTTTGGAGAAAAACTTCCAGGTAAAATCTAGCATAAGAATCCACCTTTCTCAATAAGCGTAGCCTATAAACCAATTTCCTTTGTTGTTATTAAATTGACCCATTTTGTCCATTTTCATGTGAGAAAAATTTTTCCTAATTTATCAAAACTCATAAAAACCAATAATCAGCGGATGAACAAAACATCCGCTGATTACAGATTTACTCTATTTTAGTACTCGTCTTCGCGGAAACCAAGGTCACGAAGCTGAGACATTTTATTACGCCAATCTTTTTGCACTTTTACCCATACTTCTAAAAATACTTTAGAACCAAGTAATGCTTCAATGTCAAAACGAGCTCGCTTACCGACTTCTTTTAACATCTTTCCTTGCTTACCTATAATAATTCCTTTTTGTGATGCACGTTCAACAACAATCGTTGCGTTTATATAAACCGCTCCGCCCTCACGTTTTTGAATTGCATCAATAACAACCGCTACAGAGTGCGGCACTTCTTCACGTGTTAAATGTAATACTTTTTCACGAATAAGCTCTGAAATAATAAATCGCTCTGGATGATCCGTTACTTGATTATCTGGATAGTATTGCGGTCCTTCTGGTAAATACTTTTTAATTGTTCCAATTAAAGCATCCACATTATTGCCGTCTAATGCAGAAATTGGTACAATCTCTGCAAACTCATATAGTTTACGGTATTGATCAATTAACTCTAATAATTGCTCTGGATGAAGTTGGTCAATTTTATTAATTACTAAAAATACTGGTTGTTTCGTTTCTTTTAATTTCTCAATAATGAATTCCTCACCGCGACCAAATCCTTCAACTGCATTGACCATAAACAGAACAATATCAACTTCTTTTAATGTCGTTTGAGCCATCTTCACCATGAAGTCGCCTAATTTATGTTTAGGTTTATGTATTCCTGGTGTATCAATAAAAATTACTTGTGAATCATTTTCTGTATATACGCCTTGAATTTTATTACGAGTTGTTTGTGGCTTATCACTCATAATGGCAATTTTCTGGCCGATAATACGATTTAAAAATGTAGATTTCCCAACATTCGGTCTGCCAATAATAGAGACAAAACCTGATTTATAACCTTTTCTATTCATGTAAATCCTCCGCTAAAAATGCTCCTGGTAACAATTCTCCGACTGTCGTCTCTTGAACGTCACCATGTAAATTTGATAGGTATACTTTCGTATCCTGTTTACATAATTCTACCATAACTTGTCGACATGCTCCACAAGGAGGTACTGGACGCTTTGTATCCGCCACAATCGCGATAGCTACAAACTCTTTATCTCCTTCAGAAACCGCCTTAAATAAAGCTGTTCTTTCTGCACAGTTACATAAGCCATATGATGCATTCTCAACATTACATCCACGATATACTTTTCCATCCTGTGCTAATAATGCTGCACCTACTTGAAATTTAGAATATGGTACGTACGCTTGTTTACGCGCTTCGATTGCTTCTTGAATTAATTGTTTACTATTCATATTCCCGCATCCTTCCTGTCCACAGCTGTGAATAGATACACTCTCTCATTAAAGGCCTTTACGGCACTTTCAAAGCTTCATAAAAGCTTTGGAATGCAACTATACCACATACGGCAAAAAGATAATAGCACCAATTATAACGGCTATTATCGCAAACAATAAAACCGATCCGGCTGCGACATCCTTTGCAATTTTCGCAAACGGATGTATATCGGTAGTCGCTAAATCTACTGTTTTTTCCACAGCCGTATTTACCATCTCTAAACTCATTACAATTCCTATTACAATAAGTAATACCATCCACTCTACTTTCGTAATATGGAAATAAAAGCCGCAGCATATAACAATGACTGCGGCTACATAATGAATTTTCATATTGCGTTCATGACGAAGACAAAAGAATATACCTGCTATAGCATATCCAAAACTATTTATAAGTTTTCCTTTTTTCATCGACCTAATCCAAATGCCTCTAAAATTTCTTTTTGTCTTCCAAACATTTCTTTTTCATCCTCTTCTGTCATGTGGTCATAACCAAGTAAATGTAAAAAGCCATGTAACGCTAAAAAGCCAAGTTCACGATCAAAAGAATGTCCATACTCTTCAGCTTGTTCTTTCGCTCTCGGAATAGAAATAATAAGGTCACCTAACATACGAGGCATCTCTGCACCTACAATTTCCATTTCTCCTTCTCCCATTTCTTCCATAGCAAAGGAAATGACATCAGTAGGCTGATCCTTATCTCGGTAATCACGATTAATCTCGCGAATGCGTTCGTTATCTACAAATGTCACTGATAACTCCGCACCATCCTCTATTTTTTCCATTTGAGCTGCTTTTTCTAATATCTCACGAATTAAATTCACATATTCTTCTTTCACTTCTTCTGTTTCATCAATGAAATCAATTAATAAACTCATTCTTTCTCCTTCTCTTCCGGTGGTTCCGGATATGTAATACGCGAATGGAAAATACCATTTAACGTTTCACATAACGTTTTTCCAACGATTTGTAGTTCCTTAAACGTCAAATCACATTCACTAAATTGCCCATCTTGCAGGCGATCTTTAATAATACTTTGTACTAAATTATTAATTTGATCTGGCGTTGGGTGATTCATAGAACGTACTGCCGCCTCAACACTATCAGCAATACCAACAATTGCCGACTCTTTAGAAGTTGCTTTTGATCCTGGATAGCGAAACATCTCTTCTGTATATTTTTCTTTATCTTCTTTAATCGCCTTATAATAAAAATATTTAAGTAATGTTGTACCATGGTGTTGTCCAGCAATATCGATAATTTCTTGCGGAATATGGTATTCTTCGAGCATTCTGACTCCATCTGTTACATGAGCAATGATAATATCTTTACTCGTCACAGGATCTAATTTATCATGTGGATTTTCAATTCCCATCTGGTTTTCAATAAAGAATTGCGGTTGTACTGTTTTTCCTACATCATGATAATACGCCCCTACACGTGCTAATACACCATTTGCTCCAACCGCTTCACACGCTGCCTCAGAAAGATTCGCTACCATTACACTGTGGTGATACGTTCCTGGCGCTTCTAACAAAATTCTACGTAAAAGCGGATGATTCGGACTTGATAGTTCCATAAGCTTCATGCTTGATACAATTCCAAGTCCACTCTCTAAATATGGTAATATCCCCATAGCCAAAACGGATGAGATAATTCCTGAAACGGAAGCCATCAATAATTGCGTTCCAATTTCAAGAGGTGAAAAATTCCCATTACGTAATAATAATAACGCCGCTAAGACGACCACATTTAAGATAGAAACGAGTATACCAGCTTGCAAAATCATCGTACGACGATTTTTTTCTCTTAAGAAAATGCTTACTGATAATGAACTTAACAACACATAAATACCTACACTATAATTCAGTGTACTTGTTACCCCTTCATTAAACATAATACTTCCGCACACAGAAAAAATCATACTTGTTAAAAATACAAATCGGTCGCCAATCATTAGTTTTACAAGTATTGTTCCCATCGCAACCGGGACAACATACGCAATTCCTGCATATTCAAGCTTTTGAAACAAACTAATCGTTTTCATTAAAACAATCGTGATAGATAAAATTGTAATATACGCTAAAATATACGGTCTATCTTCTCTTTTACGCTGTAAAAATACTTCAAACTGCTTATGCATAAAGTACAGTAACACACCAATGAGCACTGCTAATCCAACATAAGGCTGAAAACTATTACCTTTCTCTAATAAACCGACTAATTTCAACTGATTATACATATCACTTGAAATTGTTTCACCTTCTCTAACAATAACTTGTCCTTGAAGAATATAAACAGGTGGAATTAAATCTTCTTCCGCTTTCTTCTTCTCTTTCGTTACAGCCGGATCATAAAAATAATTTGCTGTAATCGCATATGATCCTAGCGCGTTCACAGCTTCCTTCAATCCACTATTCACATTGAGGCTTTTCATTTCATTAACAAATCGCTCTTTTGCTGCTATTTCTTCGGACATTTTAATATTTCCACCCATAATAACACTAATAGACGTTAGAGCCGCGTTCTTTGCTAATTCTAATTGATCCGGTTCTGCATTAATAAAATATAATAAATTCTCATCAGATAATTCCTTTGTTAAATTAGATGGCAACTTCTTCTTCAATTTTTCTAATTTATTTGCATCGGTCATCTTTTTTTGCTCTTCAGGTCCAGCAGCTTTCATCTCTTGAATTGCTTCATTTACCTTAGCAAAAACATCATTTACAATATCTACTCTATTTTGTTTATATTCACTTCTATATGTATATTGATCTCCAACTTTTTGAGCGGCCTCTTGTTTTTTTCTGTCCGTTATAACCTTATCTTCAATTTTAATAGGAGAATGAATTGTTTTTTTTGCAATAGAATACATATCAACATCTAATTGCTCTGGTTTTACATTATTCATAAGTGCAAAAAACAGCACTGCTCCTAATAAAACGTAAGAAATCCAACTTAGTTTTTTCGAATGTTGTAAATTACGAAACCACTTAGAAATTTCTTCAGATCTTAACATGATTTCAATACCTTCTCCTCTCCAGAAATAAAGTGAAACTATTTATAGCTTTCATTTCTTCTAGCCAACAATACTTTTAAGTAACATTTTGATACACCAGCACCTATAGTTTATTTCTCTTATCTTTTATGATAGTAAAAAATATGCCGTTCGCCAACCTTAATACAAAAAGAAATGATCCTGACAAATAGGATCATTCCATTTTATCATATGCCTCAATAATACGTTGCACCAGCGGATGCCTCACAACGTCCGTTTGTTCTAATGTAATGAATGAAAGACCTGATACACCAGATAAAATGTTAGAAGCTAGCGAAAGCCCTGATTTTACCCCTTTTGGTAAGTCTACTTGTGAAGGGTCCCCCGTAATAACCATTTTAGAACTAAAACCTAATCTAGTTAAAAACATTTTTATTTGTGCACCCGTTGTATTTTGCGCTTCATCTAAAATAACAAATGAATCATCAAGCGTACGCCCTCTCATATAAGCAAGAGGTGCAATTTCAATTACCCCTCGCTCCATCATACGTTGCGTATATTCTTGTCCAAGAATATCGTGCAAAGCATCATACAATGGACGTAAATACGGATCTACCTTCTCTTTCAAATCTCCTGGTAAAAAACCTAAACTTTCTCCAGCTTCTACAGCCGGTCTCGTTAAAATAATTTTCTTTACATACCCTTGCTTTAAAGCTCTCACAGCCATTACTACAGCTAAGTATGTTTTCCCAGTCCCAGCAGGTCCCATTCCAAATACAATATCATTCTTCTTCATTGCATGAATATATCTTCTTTGCCCCATTGTTTTTACACGAATGGATTTACCTTTTGCCGTTTTAAAGATTTCTTCTTCATATAACTCTTCAAATTGAGCAATTTTCCCTTGTTGTGCGAGCTGAATTGCATACGCAACATCTCTTTCAGTAATTGATATACCTTTTCGAATAACAACAAGTAATTGCTGTAAGATTTTTTCTACGAGTGTCACAGTTTCAACTGCTCCAGATGCATGAACAGTTTCACCTCTAGTTACAATCGATACATTCAATTCCCGTTCAATTACTTTCAAATGAGCATCATTGACTCCAAAAAGAGCGATTGCTTCGTTAGCATTTTCCAATTGTTGGTTCATTTCTACTAATTGTTCTGCCATTACTCAGTCTCCTTGAATATCGGATTCGGATATTGGTTGTGGCTCTGCAATATTTTCGATCACAGTATAATGCAATGTGACTTTTAGTTGATCCGCCTCAACCTCTTTACTCAAAATCTTATCACTTACAATCATAGCATGTTCATCCAATTTTTTCTTTAGTTCTTTTTCAGCCATCTCTTTCGCTACTTTCATTGCCTGTTTTTCTGTATATTCCCGATTCGCTTCTTCCTCTTCTCGTACAATATCTTTTTCATACGCGATCGGCAGTGTAAAACCAAATAGTTTCACATCGTGTTTTACACTTTCAGTACGAGAGCGTTTATACTTATCATGTTGAAATCCCCATATTTTTATTTTCGCACTCCCAAATGTAAGGTAATGCTCATTATACGCATTGCCAGTATATACTTGAAATTGCGTCTTTAGTGGTACACTCACCTCAGATGTGTACCACGTTTCTCCATATACAATACCTTTCGCCGAAACAATCGTCGGACTCTCCTCATTACCGTATATCCCTGATACGAGAAGCTGTCCTTTTTCGACATGGTCATTTTTCAAGACAACTGGTTTTCCTACTTCAACAAATGTTTTTGTCACAATCGCTTCTTTTTTTGCAACTAAATTTTGCGGTCTTTGTTCCTTTTCTTTTTTCGGCTCGTTTTTTTCAACAATTTTAAAATGGTACGTCGTTCCTCTTATTTCTAATCCCGCCCAAGTAATCGCATTAATATTGTCTGTCAAATGACGTTGTACATCTTCTACATTAGGCATTTGGAATTGTAATTTTCCTTTTTTAATACCCATTTTGTCCAATTCTTTCATCAATATATATTCTGTTTCAGGTTTCGCTCCTGTAATTTCAATTTTCCAAACCATATTGGATAATGCAATCATGCCAAAAAAGAAAATTAAAAAACCAATTAAGAATCCACTATTTTTAATTAAACGCTTATTCAAAAAAGGAAAACCGTAACGCCCAATAAAATATAATTTACATTCATTTTTTCTATAAATTGGTTTTATTTTCTTCACATCTCGTAATAACATACAAAAAACTAACGTTTCATCAGCAATTTTCTTAACATCCCAAACTAATAATTTTCTACGTACACATTCGTTAACGAACCGTTCTGCACCTCTACCTTCAATTCGTACTTTTACATATCCAAGCCACTTTATAAACCATTTATTTTTCATCTACTATCTCCACTACCTTTCCAAAAGTATACACACTACTTTTTTCACTTTAATTAGCAAAATAGCTCGTACGAAAATGAAATAAAGAGTTCTACCACCCATAAATAGCGAGATAAACTGAATAGTAAGGTCGAATCACGAAAATAACGAAGAAAAACTTCACATATGGAAGTTTCCCTCACTCCTCTTTTTTTTCGTTTTCTAAAAATGTCACTTGCTCAATTATTCCTTCAAGCAAAAGTTCTTCTGGAAGGATTGTTTTAATAATAAAGGATTGCCCTTTAATTAATAATTGACCGTGCTTTAATAACAATCTTACTTCTTTATCTGAAAACACTAATAAACCCCGATGATTTTCTATATAGATATGCACTTGCCCAACAAGCGTGATCCGAGGTAGATCCATTAGCACATCCACTGGCAGGTCTATTTGCTTTGTTAACCAATTCTTCATTTGTTCTAATTTTTTCATCTCAAAAGACCCCCTCTCATCCCATATGTATGAAAAAAGAGCTTGTAATATCACGTCCAAACTGAAAAAAAGCATAAAAAAACGTCTCATACGAAATGAGACGTTTTTTTATGCTAATAGCTGGATAACCAACTTATTCACAAGTGATCCGTCTGTTTTACCTTTTACTTTCGGCATAACAGCAGTCATCACCTTACCCATATCTGCTTTAGAAGTTGCACCAACTTCAGAAATAACTTGCTTAATTACATTCGCTAGTTCTTCTTCTGTTAATTGCTCCGGCAAATATGCGCTTAAAATCTGAATTTCACTTTGCAGTTTATTAACAAGGTCTTCACGACCAGCTTTTTTAAATTCAAGGAGGGAGTCCTTATACTGTTTTACTTCACGAGCTAAAACTGTTAATTCCTCTTCTTCAGTAAGAGTATGTTGCAGTTTAATACCTTCATTTTGTAAAGCAGCCTTAACCATACGAATAACGGTTAATTTTTCTTTTTGTTTATTCTTCATCGCTTGTTTCATATCATCGTTTAAACGACCGAGAAGACTCATCACTTACACCCTCTCTTAGAATTTACGCTTTCTTGCCGCTTCAGATTTCTTCTTACGTTTTACACTTGGTTTTTCATAAAACTCGCGCTTTCTTGCTTCAGCAAGTGTACCAGTTTTAGAAACCGATCTTTTAAAACGGCGAAGTGCATCCTCCAAAGACTCGTTTTTACGAACGACTGTTTTTGACATTCTCTTTCCCTCCCTCCGAAACATCACACTTACATACTAATTTCAGCATGCAAAAAGAAACCCTTCTTCAGCATGTCTTTTACGATTATAATACATTTTATCACTTCAGGTCAACTATTTGGCAGAATAAAAGAAGAATAGATGCCCTTTCCTGTTCAAAAGCTACGTAGATAGCTATTATCCATTTCCCCTGAAGACAACTATATTTTTATCATTACATCTTCTTTAATGCAGGAATGTACGAAACAACTACTCATTCGACGTACCTGCCTTTTTCAGTACTTAACTTCTCCACGAAAAAAAGAAAGCATGCAAATCGTTTCCGTTTGCATGCTTTTTTATTCCGCTATTTGCCGGGCAGTAAGCCCCCCCCACCTCAAAATTCAGCACAAGCAAAGAACTTAGGTAGGAATCCGGCTGATAATTAGTGGGGAGGAACAAAAACCCCACTGATTAAAGTTTCATTTTATGCGCTTGCTGATTCTTTTTTTACATCATCTTCAAGAACACGAACAAATTGCGCTTCGTTATATGGATAACCAGCTTTCGTAATTTTCACTTTCACTAGCTTACCAATTAACTCTTCTGATCCTTCAAATACAATTTTTAAGTAGTTATCCGTATAGCCTACATATAACCCTTTACGGTCGCCCTCTTTAAATTGCTCTTCCGGAATGATCTCAAGCACTTCCCCTTCAAACTGTGACGCATACTCTTTCGCTAATTGGTTAGATAATTCAATTAAACGATGAACACGATCATTCTTCACATCTTCAGGAACTTGATCTTCCATACGCGCTGCGGGTGTTCCTGTACGCTTTGAGTAAGGGAATACGTGTAACTCAGAGAAGCGATTCTCTTTAATGAAATTGTATGTTTCCATAAATTCTTCTTCTGTTTCACCTGGGAAACCAACAATTACATCCGATGTAATCGCAAGGCCTGGTAACGCTTCTTTCAATCGATCTAAACGCTCTTGGAAAAATTCCATCGTATACTTACGACGCATACGCTTTAATACAGTATTAGATCCAGATTGCAATGGAATGTGCAAGTGGCGTACAACTACTTCAGACTTATCTAACACTTCAATTACTTCATCTGAAATCTGACTCGCTTCAATAGAAGAAATACGAAGACGTTTTAATCCGCCTACTTCCGCTTCCATATCACGAAGTAATCCAGCTAAGTTATAATCTTTAATATCTTCACCGTACCCACCTGTATGAATACCTGTTAATACGATTTCTTTATAACCTGCATCTACTAATTGCTGCGCTTGTTTAATAACTTCTTTTCCATCACGAGAACGCATTAAACCACGTGCCCAAGGAATAATACAGAATGTACAGAAATTATTACAACCTTCTTGTATTTTTAAAGATGCACGTGTACGATCCGTGAAATAAGGTACATCCAGTTCTTCGTATACACGTGTTTTCATAATGTTGCGGACCGCATTAATTGGTTGACGCTCTTTGCGGAATTCTTCAATGTATCCTAACATCTTTTCACGATCCTGTGTACCAACTACAATATCTACACCTGGAATCGCCATAATTTCCGCTGGAGATGTTTGTGCATAACATCCCGTTACACAAATAACCGCATCCGGATTTTGACGAACAGCACGTCTAATAACTTGACGGCTTTTCTTATCCCCCGTATTCGTTACTGTACACGTATTAATAACATATACATCAGCTTTCTTTTCATATTCAGTTCTTTCATATCCACCTTGTTTAAACAATTGCCAAATGGCCTCTGTTTCATAGTGGTTTACTTTACAACCTAACGTATGGAACGCAACAGTTGACATTGATCATCACCCCATCAATTCAAAATGATACGAAGCAGCACTTAACGCATATAACGGCGCCGTTTCTGTTCTTAAAATTCTTGGTCCTAAACTACATGGTACAAATTTATGTTCACGAAGCGTAGTAATCTCTTCCTTCGCTAAACCACCTTCTGGTCCAAATACAATCAATAGTTTTTGGCCTGGTTTCATCGTCGTTAAAGCTTTAGCAAAATTGGATTTCTCACCTTGTTTTGCTTCCTCTTCGTACGCAACAAGACATACATCATACTCATTGCTCATTGAAAGCAATTGCTTAAATGATGCCGGAGCATGCACTTCTGGAATTTCGCTTCTATGCGATTGTTCCGCAGCTTCTTTCACAATTTTTCTTAAACGCTCAACTTTTTTATCAGCTTTTTTCGCATCCCATTTTACAATAGAGCGAGATGCTTGAAATGGTAAAAATGCGGCCGCCCCAAGCTCAGTTCCTTTTTGGAAAATTAACTCTAGCTTGTCTCCTTTTGGCAGTCCACTTGCAATCGTCACGAAAACAGGAAGTTCACTTGACGCCTCTACCCATTCTACAATAGCCGTATTAATAAATTCACTGGTAATTTCATCAATTGAACATACTGCTGTTTTTCCGTTTACACAGCAATAAATGTGATCACCAGCTGACATACGCATCACTCTTGTGATATGATGTACGTCATCACCTACAATGCGAATACTTGTCTCATTTACATATTTCTCTTCTACAAAATAACGTTGCATATAATCACCTTAGTAGAGTTTCGTTCCTTTCGTAAGTCAACACTTACGAAAAGAACGAAACGTTATCATTTTTTCATATAACAAACGGCAAGTCCCTCACCTTATAGTGAGAGACTCCCCTTTTCATTATAAACTAAAATCTATATTACGCATTTCGTGCAATAATTGCTACCCAATCTTCCATTCGTAATACTTCTTCAATTGTAAATCCAGCTTTTTCTAGCGCTTCAGAAATTATCTTTTCCTTCGCTGCAATAATGCCCGATGTAATAAATAATCCGCCCGACTTCACAACTCTTGCTGCATCCTCAGGGAATAAAAGAATAATTTCTGCTAATAAGTTAGCTACGATTAGATCAACAGGACCTTCAATACCTTCTAAAAGACTATTTTGCCCAACAGACACGATATCATCTGTTTTATTTAAACGTACATTCATTTCTGCACTTTCCACTGCAACCGGATCTAAATCATACGCTTGAACAGAAGACGCACCTAATTTTGCCGCTGCAATACTAAGTACACCAGAACCTGTTCCTACATCAATGACAGTATCACCTGGCTGAACTGTTTTTTCTAAAGCACGAATACACATCGTTGTTGTCGGATGAGTTCCTGTCCCAAACGCCATACCTGGATCTAATTCAATAATTTTTTCTTCCGGAGAAGCTGGTGTATATTCTTCCCACGTCGGCACAATTGTGAATGTATCAGAAATTTGTACTGGATGGTAATATTTTTTCCAAGCAGTAGCCCAATCTTCTTCATTGACTTCGTTAACGGTAATATTTCCAGTACCAATTTCGATGTCGTAAGATGGAAGCATATCAATAGATGATTTTACACCCGCAATCGTTTCCTGTAAAGAATCCGTTTGTGGGAAATATGCTTTTATTAATACACCTTCCGCCGGATATTCATCTGGGTTCAATGCATAAATTTCACCATATTGTTGCTCGCGCTCTTTCGTCAACTCCGCTGGATCCTCAATCGCAACTCCACTAGCACCAGCTTCATGTAAAATATGAGAGACAGCTTCTACTGCTTCTTCTGTTGTATGAATACTAACTTCTGACCATTTCACAATTTACCAACTCCATTTTTTATTTCCATTATTCCCCTTTGAAAGCACGTTTAAGCTTTCCAAATAAACTATCATCCTGCTCTTCTTGTCCCGCAAATTCACGTAATAACTCTTTTTGATGTGAAGTTAATTTCGTCGGTACAACAACACGAACGACTACATATTGATCTCCTTGACCGTATCCACGTACGTTCGGAGCACCTTTTCCTTTTAAGCGGAATTCTGTTCCGGTTTGTGTTCCTGCTGGAATTTTTAGCTTCACTTTCCCATGAACAGTAGGAACTTCCACTTCAGCACCAAGTGCCATTTGCGCAAATGTTAATGGCATTTCACAAATAATGTGATCTCCTTCACGCTCAAAGAATTCATGATTTCTCACATGAACAACAACATATAAATCTCCTGCCGGTCCGCCATTTACGCCCGCTTCACCTTTTCCAGATACACGAATTTGTTGACCATTATCAATACCTGCTGGAATTTTAACATTGATTTTTTTACGTTTACGTACTTTACCAGAACCGTGACATGTCGTACATTTTTCTTTAATCATTTGACCAGTTCCTGAACAATGACCACAAGCTTGACGGTTTACGATACGACCAAATGGTGTATTTTGTTCTACACTTACTTGCCCTGATCCTGAACAATGTTTACATGTTTCTTTTGAAGTTCCTGGTTTCGCTCCGCTACCTTTACAAGTATCACATGGATCTTCTACTGGAATCTCAACATTTAATTCTTTACCAAAAATAGCTTCCTCAAACTCTAAAGTAACTTGATATTGTAAGTCAGCACCTTGACGCGGAGCATTTGGATCACGACGTCTACCGCCACCGCCGCCAAAGAACGAACTAAAGATATCTTCGAAACCGAAGCCACCGCCGAAGTCTCCTCCGCCGCCAAAGCCACCGAAACCTTGATTTGCACCAGCATGACCAAATTGATCATATTGCGCGCGCTTTTGATCGTCGCTTAATACTTCGTATGCTTCTTGTACTTCTTTAAACTTTTCAATTGCATTTTCTTCTTTACTTACGTCTGGATGGTATTTTTTAGCCAAACGACGATACGCTTTTTTTATTTCATCGTTTGAAGCACCCTGGCTAAGTCCAAGGACCTCATAATAGTCTCGTTTACTCATAAATTTACAACCCCCGAATCTTTCACATAAACGTAATTTTAACACCGAAAGAAAGTGCTTTGCAACAAAGTTTCCTCACTTACAGTATGCAAAGTAAAAAACTTAAGAACCTCACACTTTTCTTTTCATTCGTGAAAAAAGCCAAAGTCAAGGCACGCTTGACTTTGACTTTTTGTCATCTTACTTATTTATATTACTTATCTTCTTTTACTTCTTCGAACTCAGCGTCTACTACATTGTCTTTCTTCGCGCCAGCATCTTGTGCTCCTTGTGCACCTTCTGCTTGCCCTGCAGCTGCTTGAGCTTGCTCGTATAATTTAACAGTTAATTGTTGTACGATTTCTTGTAAAGCGTCTTTTTTCGCACGGATTTCCTCAAGCTCGTTCTTCTCGATCGCAGCTTGTAATGCTTCTTTCGCTTCTGTTGCTTTTGCAACTTCAGCCGCATCCACTTTACCTTCTAAATCTTTTACAACTTTATCCGTTTGGAATACAAGTTGGTCAGCTTCGTTACGAAGTTCAACTTCTTCCTTACGTTTTTGGTCAGCGTCAGCATTTGCTTCCGCTTCTTGTACCATACGATCTACTTCTTCATCAGAAAGACCTGAAGAAGATTGGATTGTAATAGTTTGCTCTTTGCTTGTTCCTAAGTCTTTTGCACGTACGTTAACGATACCGTTCGCATCAATATCGAATGTTACTTCGATTTGTGGAATACCACGTGGTGCTGGTGGAAGGTCTGTTAATTGGAAACGACCTAATGTTTTGTTGTCAGCTGACATTGGACGCTCACCTTGTAATACGTGAATGTCTACTGCCGGTTGGTTATCAGCAGCTGTTGAGAATACTTGTGACTTACTTGTTGGAATTGTAGTGTTACGCTCGATTAATTTCGTGAACACCCCACCCATAGTTTCAATACCTAAAGAAAGTGGAGTTACGTCTAATAATAGTACGCCTTCTACATCACCAGTAAGTACGCCACCTTGAACTGCAGCACCTAATGCTACAACTTCATCAGGGTTTACACCTTTATATGGTTCTTTACCAGTTTCACGTTTAATAGCTTCTTGTACAGCTGGGATACGAGTAGATCCACCAACAAGGATAACTTTATCTAATTCGCTTGGAGCAAAACCAGCGTCTTTTAATGCACGACGAGTTGGCTCTAACGTTCTTTCAACAAGACCTGCTGAAATCTCTTCGAATTTCGCTCTTGTTAACGTTAATTCTAAGTGTAATGGACCAGCAGCTCCAGCACTAATGAATGGTAATGAAATTTGTGTTTGTGTTACGCCAGAAAGATCTTTTTTCGCTTTTTCAGCTGCATCTTTCAAACGTTGAAGTGCCATTTTATCTTGGCTTAAATCAATGTTATTTTCTTTTTTGAACTCAGCTACTAAGTGGTCAATAATAACTTGGTCAAAGTCATCTCCACCAAGACGGTTGTCACCAGCAGTTGAAATAACTTCGAATGTTCCATCTGCTAATTCAAGGATAGATACGTCAAATGTACCGCCACCTAAGTCATATACTAAGATTTTTTGCTCTTCATCTTGTTTTTCTAAACCGTAAGCAAGCGCTGCTGCTGTTGGTTCGTTAATGATACGCTCAACTTCTAAACCAGCGATACGACCAGCATCTTTTGTTGCTTGACGTTCTGCATCGTTGAAGTATGCAGGTACTGTAATAACAGCTTTCGTTACTGTTTCACCTAAGTATGCTTCAGCAGAAGCTTTTAAGTTTTGTAAAATGATTGCAGAAATTTCTTGAGGTGTATAATCTTTACCTTCAACTTCTACTTTGTAGTCTGTACCCATATGACGTTTAACAGACATGATTGTATTTGGGTTTGTAATTGCTTGACGCTTTGCAACTTCCCCAACTTGACGCTCTTCATTTTTGAAAGCTACAACAGAAGGTGTTGTACGGTTTCCTTCTGGATTTGGGATAACCTTTGGTTCTCCACCTTCCATAACAGCTACACAAGAGTTTGTTGTACCTAAGTCAATACCGATAATTTTACTCATGGCGAATCCTCCTACTTTTATGTAAATTATTGATTTACTTTTACCATTGATGGGCGAATCACACGGTCTTTTAGTTTATAACCTTTTTGGAATTCTTCAACTACCGCGTTTGATTCAAATTCACTATCTTCCACTTGCATAATAGCTTGGTGTTCATTAGGATCAAACTGTTTACCAACAGCTTCAATCGCTTCAACGCCTTCTTTAGTCAACGCTTCTAGCAATTGACGATGCACCATTTCCATACCTTGTAACAAGGATTTCGTTTGCTCATCAGTTGCTTCCACTTGCATCGCTCTCTCAAAATTATCAAGAGCTGGCAAAATATCTGAAACTAGACTTTGTGCTCTATATTTTTCAGCAGCCTGTTTATCCATTTGGACACGACGCTTATAATTTTCAAAATCAGCTTGTAGACGTAATGTGCGACCTTCCGTTTCCGTTAGCTTCGCTTGTAACTCATCTACTTTTTCTTGTAAAAGAGCAGCCTCACTTTTTTCTTCTACAGTTTTTTCACTGTTTTCTGTCGTGACAGCTTCTTCAACTTGCGCTTCTTTTACTTCTTCTACCACTTGTTCGTTACGCTCTTCCACAATATTCACCTCCTTAAAAGGTATTAGGTATTATGCTGAACACAATTCCTTAAGCATTATATATTACACACAGCAATGAAAATTTCATTACTTGAGCGAATGTATTACTCTCATTTACTTTTTAAGTCCATCAGTAAATTGTCTCGTAAATAACTGTAACAAACTAATTACCCGAGAGTATTGCATTCTTGTCGGACCTAAAATAGCAATTGTTCCAAGCTGTTCTTCTCCAATCGAATATGTTGCAGAAATTAAACTGCAATCTTCCATGGCCGTCGCAGAGTTTTCCCTACCAATGTTCACTTGAATACCTACTTGTTTATGACGCAAAATGTCATAAAACTCGGCTTCATTATCAATCATCGTCAGCAAGGATCTTACTTTGTGAATGTCATGGAACTCTGGTTGCGAAAGCATATTTGCTTTGCCTCCAAAGTATATCTTTTCCGATAAAGGAACTTGAAATGTACCATCTAACATTTTTATTGCACTATCGTAATTATGAACATATCCACGTAAAACTGTAACAATCTCTTTAAAGATTTTGTTATGCAGTTCTGCCATTGGTACACCCGACAGCTTTTCATTTAAAATATTAACCATTTTTTCTAAATCTGATAAATCAACAGATTCCGGAACGGTAATCGTTTTGCTTTGTACATGCCCTGTATCAGTTACAATAATAGCGACTGCAGTTTGACGATCAAGCGGTACAATTTGTACGTTTTTAAGTTTATTTGTGCTTAACTTCGGTCCAAGAACAATGGCCGTATAATTCGTAAGCTCTGATAAAATTTGAGCAGATTGCTGTGCAATCTTTTCCGCTTCAAAAATTCTTTCAGCAAATAAATCTTTAATTTGTACAATTTCATCGTTCGGTAAGTTTTGCGGCGCTAAAAGATGGTCTACATAAAAACGATATCCTTTTTCAGAAGGAACACGTCCTGAAGAACTATGCGTTTTCTCAATAAATCCTAGTTCCTCTAAATCAGCCATTTCATTCCGAATAGTAGCTGAACTAAACGTAATTTCATCTTTCTTAGCCAACGTCCTCGATCCAACAGGTTGCGCTGATCCAATAAAGTCATCAATAATTGTTTGTAAAATTAAGAGCTGACGTTCCGTAAGCATCTCATCATCACCTCTGTTAGCACTCTTTGTCTTCGAGTGCTAAATCTATTAATAACTTACCAAAATTGACATTCAATTGTCAACGGAAACGTCACGAAATAATGAAATTTTTTCACGTTTATGGAACATTTAATTAGTCAATCAAAAATGATTGGAATACTTCATTCCCTAATAATTTTCCTTTTCGCGTTAAACGAACATATCCATCTTTCTCTTCAAGCAATCCTTGTTCTTGATTTTTTTGCAACTGCTTCGCGAAAACTTGATTCATCTCCATATTAAATTTCTTTTGAAACAATATTTTAGATACACCTTGTGTTTTTCGAAGTCCTAAGAACAACTCTTCTTCCATTCTTTCTTTCTCCGTCACCGCGTGAACATCTAAATACGGAAATCCAGTTTCATCGATTTTATTGAAATATTGCTTGAGCGGCCCTACATTTTGGATACGTTCTCCATTTACATAACTATGCGCTCCAGCTCCAAATCCATAATACTCCTCATTATTCCAGTATGTGAGATTGTGTCTACTTTCATTATCACCTTTTGAGAAATTGCTAATTTCATACTGGCTATAGCCGTGTTTCTCCATTTCATCCATTACCATTTCATACATTTTTGCTTCATGATCTTCACCTGGAAGTCTTAATTTCCCTTTATTCATTAAGTTATAAAACACAGTTTTCGGTTCCACAATTAATGAATATGCTGAGAAATGTTGTACACCAAGCGTAAAAGCAATGTCTAATGTTTCTTTTACATCTTCTATCGTCTGCCCTGGCAGAGCATAAATAATATCTACATTTATATTTTTAAAGCCCACTTCCTGCGCTTCTCTAATTGCTACAAATGCATCTTCCCTCGTATGCTTACGCCCAATTTTCTCAAGCAACTCATCCCGAAATGTTTGCACACCAAAACTAATTCGGTTCACTCCACCTTCTAGCAATACATTTAACTTCTCTTTTGGTAAATCACCTGGATTCGCTTCAAATGTTAATTCACAATTTGGAGCAAACGGACGTAAGCGACGGTTTATAATATCTAGTAACTTTTTTGTCTGTTCCATATTTAACGCTGTCGGAGTTCCTCCACCAACAAAAATCGTTTTCATACTATCAAACGGTACTTTTTGAACTGTATTTATTATTTCTTTCTCTAAATACTCTAAATATTGATCGACCGGTTGGCGTTCAATAAACACTTTATTAAAATCACAATAGTGACAAATATGCTGACAAAATGGAATATGAATATATGCAGCTTGAACCAAATATAACTCCTACCTTTCTAAAAAGAAAACCTCCGCACTCCGGAGGAATCTTCACTTCTCTAACGTATTACGAATTTGTTCCATTCGCATTTTCCCCCAATCATACATCATTTCAACGATCGGTAAAAGCGACATGCCTAATTCCGTCATATAATACTCTACTCGCGGAGGAATTTCTGGGTATACCGTTCGGTCAACAATCCCATCTTCCATTAACTCTTTTAATTGGTTCGACAAAACTTTATGAGAAATGCTTGGGAATAATCGTTGTAATTCACTAAAACGATGAGGCCCTTCCACACCAAGATGCCACAGTATCACAACTTTCCACTTCCCGCTAATAATAGAAAGCGTCAATTCCTTTTCACAATTAAAATTGCCATTTTGTATTTTTTCGTGAATATCTTTTCGAATATTTTCGGACATTAATAGTCTCCTAACTCTATATCAATCATTCATAAATATAGCCACCTCACTATTGTAAATGAGAGAAGCTACGTTGTCTAAAAAGTAATTTTACATAAAAAAGAAGCCGTATAAACGACTTCTTTTTTATCTCAATCCGCATGAAATAACAATCAATTATTAGTTGTCATCCATTTTCAGTACAGCCATGAATGCTTCTTGCGGTACTTCTACAGAACCAACAGACTTCATACGTTTTTTACCTTCTTTTTGCTTATCAAGAAGTTTACGCTTACGAGAAATGTCACCACCGTAACATTTCGCAAGTACGTTTTTACGCATCGCCTTAATTGTAGAACGTGCTACAACCTTGTTTCCGATAGTCGCCTGAATTGGTACTTCGAACTGTTGTCTTGGAATTAATTCTTTTAATTTCTCTACGATTACTTTACCACGATCATACGCTGAATCACGGTGTACGATAAATGATAGAGCATCGACTTGTTCGTTATTTAAAAGAATATCCATTTTCACAAGTTTCGATGGTTTGTAGCCAATTAACTCGTAGTCAAACGATGCATATCCTTTCGTATTTGATTTCAACTGATCGAAGAAGTCATATACGATTTCTGATAACGGGATTTCGTATGTTAGTGTAACACGTGTTTCATCTAAATATTGCATATCAATAAACGTTCCACGTTTACCTTGGCAAATTTCCATTACAGCTCCAACATAGTCATTCGGAACCATAATTGAAGCCTTCACAAACGGCTCTTCTACACGATCAATAGACTGTGGATCTGGCATATTAGATGGATTATCAACAATAACATCTTCACCGTTCGTTAAATAAACTTTATAAATAACGCTTGGTGCTGTTGTAATTAAATCGATTTTAAATTCACGTTCAATACGTTCTTGAATGATTTCCATGTGAAGAAGTCCTAAGAAACCACAACGGAAACCAAATCCTAGCGCTTGAGATGTTTCTGGTTCAAACTCAAGAGCAGAATCGTTTAACTCTAATTTTTCTAACGCATCACGTAAGTCGTTGTAACGTGCAGAATCGATTGGATATAAACCACAGAATACCATTGGGTTTAATTTACGATAACCTGCTAACGCCTCTGCAGCCGGACGTTTTGCATGTGTGATTGTATCACCTACGCGTGTATCACCTACGTTTTTAATAGATGCTGCTAAGAAACCTACATCACCTACTGTTAACTCGTCACGTTGCGTTGTTTTCGGTGTAAACACACCTACTTCTGTTACTTCAAATTCTTTTCCAGTTGCCATCATACGTACTTTATCGCCAACTTTTACCGTTCCATTTACAACACGGATATATGCAATTACACCGCGGTACGGGTCATATAAAGAATCGAAAATCATACATTGTAAAGGCTCTTCTGAATCCCCTGTTGGAGCTGGTACCTTTTCAACGATTTGTTCTAAAATATCTTCAATACCAATACCAGCTTTCGCTGAAGCAAGTACAGCTTCCGATGCATCTAAACCAATTACATCTTCTACCTCTTGACGTACACGTTCTGGGTCCGCACTTGGTAAGTCAATCTTATTAATAACTGGTAATATTTCTAAATTATTATCAAGCGCTAAATATACGTTCGCTAATGTTTGCGCCTCAATCCCTTGTGCTGCATCCACAACAAGAATCGCACCTTCACAAGCCGCTAAACTACGAGATACTTCGTACGTAAAGTCGACGTGTCCTGGAGTATCGATTAAGTGAAGAATATACTCTTCACCGTCTTTCGCTTTATACGTTAGTTGTACTGCATTTAATTTAATTGTAATACCGCGCTCACGCTCTAAATCCATAGAGTCAAGCAATTGAGCTTTCATTTCACGTTGTGTTAACGCGTTTGTTTTCTCTAAAATACGGTCTGCTAACGTTGATTTTCCGTGGTCAATATGAGCAATGATAGAGAAATTACGGATTTTGGACTGTCTTTTTGCTCTTTCTTCTTTGTTCATCTATGTTCTCAACTCCTAATAGTCTCGCCAATATACACTAGCACTGATTATATCAATAGAGCAGCAAAGATTCAATGAAAACTCGTGCTGCTTACAATACAAATCATTCTATCTATATCTTATGCGAACAAACCATAAGAGACAAACTTTTTTCAAATTTAAAAACGGCTGTCGTACAAAATGGTAAGACAACCGTTCTTCCTGCTACCCTTAACTAAAAATCTCTCTCACTTTCCCAACAACTATATCCGTTCCAAACTTTGTTACTTCATAAGTAGCACTTGCTATTGCCATACCAATTCCTTCTACAACATTAAAGCTTTTTAAGCTTTCTAATTGTTTTTGTTTTTCAGCAACGGAAAACGAACTTCCCAAAATTTCTGATTCAGCACCCGCACCCTCTGTTCCTGTCATATGAGCGATTTGTTCATACGACATTTGCTGATAACCTTTCATACTTTTCAAACCATGATTAGCAAGTGCCACCCCTGCTATTATCATAAGTAAACATAAGGCCGCACTACATATACATAAAAGCGAAAAACGGCTTAAACGATTATCGTCTCTTCCCATCAATGTGTATATGCTCCTGTATTATCTTGGTCAATTTGATGATGCAAGGCTGCATTTAAACCACTCGCTATTACATTCGCCATATCCTCTATGAAAGCATCCACTTCTTTCGGAGTCACCATTAAATTATGACCAAGAGGAGATAACACTTCATAAATTAATTTTCTCTTCTCTTCATCTTCCAGTGTACCTACAGCACCTAAAAACATATTCCGACTCTTTTCATCCGGCATATCTTCTTCTGTTAATTTTTTCTTTTCTCCAAATGTAAAACCGGCTGGCAACAAAGAACGGGAAGGTTTGTTTCCTTCTTTCATCTCCCGTCCAAAATGTTTCAAAATAAAATCAATTGTATCGCTTGTAATCGAAACTGCATCAACCACAGTCGGAACACCAATCGCGATAACAGGAATACCCAATGTTTCTTTACTAAGTTCCTTACGCTTATTCCCAACACCCGATCCAGGATGAATTCCCGTATCAGAAATTTGTATCGTACTATTTACTCGTTCAATAGAGCGGGCAGCTAATGCATCAATTGCAATGACAAAGTCTGGCTTCGTCTTCTCAATGATTCCATAAATGACATCGCTCGTTTCGATTCCTGTAATTCCCATTACCCCCGGCCGAATTGCACTAACAGGCCTAAACCCTTCTTCTACACTTTCAGGCTGCAATTGAAACAAATGTCTCGTTACCAATACATTTTCTACAACGATTGGTCCAAGCGCATCTGGCGTTACATTCCAATTCCCAAGACCAACAATTAAACAACTCGCTTCTTTCGTAACGCCAACCTCTTCTAAGAAATAAGAAAATTCTTTTGCAAAAATGCGCTCTACTTTTTGTTGCAGTTCCGTATCTTGTTGACGTATGCCTTGTACTTCAAGCGTTAAATAACTCCCAGGTTTTTTACCCATCGATTCAGAGGCAATTTCATCAATCGTTACTTTTGTAATGGTAATACCTTCTTCTTCCCTCTCTTTGACAATAACTCCTTGTATCCCTTTTTGCTCTTCTTGACTCTCTTGCAGCATTTCATGTGCCTCTACAGCAAGGTCCGTTCTAACACTATATTTACTTAAATCTAATGGTTCTTTCATCGTATCTCCTCCGTAATTCATAGTAAATATCGTTAGATTTCCCAAAGTTATATAAGGTCATTCTTTCCTTTACGTGAAATTTCATTGATATACTATTGCAATTCTCTTCACCGTTTGATAGAATATCACTTGTTCTATGTTAAGAATCGAGTCATTCGATTGCACCAGGGAGGTGAAAAGTATGGCAAACATCAAATCTGCTATCAAACGCGCTAAACTTAGCGAAGAGCGTCGTTCACATAACGCTTCTATCAAGTCTGACATGCGTTCTGCTGTTAAAACTGTAGAAGCTTTAGTTACTAATAACGATCTTGAAAATGCTAAAGAAGCTTTCAAAACTGCTTCTAAAAAACTTGACAAAGCAGCTCGTAAAGGTCTTATCCACCAAAACGCTTCAGCTCGTCAAAAATCTCGCTTAGCGAAACAAGTAAACGCGTAAGGCGTTTAAAAAACGATCCATTTGGATCGTTTTTTTATATACAAAAAGTTCACGTGCTAAGCACGTGAACTTTTTGTTTCATCACATATGATTTAACCGCATTAAGAAAAACTCAAGTACAAGTTTCTTATCCATTTTTCCAGTCTTCATACTATAATCAGCTTCCGCTAATTCTATAATCACTTTTTTTAATTCTTCAAAAGAGAAAAACTTCGTTTGATTCATCGCTAACTTTACACGATATGGATGCACACCAATATGAGACGCAATTTGATTTTGTCCATAACCACGTTGCTGTAACTCTTTCACTTGATAGAGCAAGCGGAATTGACTTACTAATAACGCAAGCAGTTTAATTGGTTCCTCTTGCTGCGTAAATAATCCATCCAAAATTTGCATCGCACCCGCGATATCTTTTTTTACCACTTTTTCTGTCAAAGCAAACACATTTTGTTCAACCGATTTTGGCACAAGCTCCCCAACGAGTTTCGGTGTAATCTCTCCGCCCATACCGACGTATAACGTTAACTTGTCCATTTCCTTCGCCAACATCGTTACATTACTTCCCACAAGCTCTAACAACAAACTAACAGCTGCATTATCTATATGCACATGCACTTCATCTGCACGAGCAACAATCCACTTCTGAACATCCTGCACTTGCATCGCATTCGCTTCTACTACATCCGTTGTTTTCTTTAATAGTTTTGTAATTTTTTTTCGTTCATCAAGTTTTTCGTAAGGCGCAACAAAAACAAGAATAGAAAATGGAGAAGGCTCCCCAATATATTCTTCTAAAATTTTTATATTTTGCTCTAATTTTTCTTTTTGTGAAGTTAAAAATAGTGGTGATTTTATTAATATCACTTTACGTTCCCCGAAAAAAGGAAGTGTACGTGCATCCTCAACCACATCTTCTAAATACGCTTCTTCTAAATCATATGTCACAACATTAAACTCGCGATCTTCCTCTTCAAGCGCTTCTGTTGTAATAAGCTTTATCGTTTCATTTATAAAAAACGCTTCCGTTCCATACAGTAAATACACTGGAGCAAACTGCTTCTTTTTAATCTTTTTATGTATATCACTCATACTTTTTCCTACTCCCTAACTTGGCAATATATATTTATACTAATGCCCTAGCTTTCGTTTTACAAGTACAAAGGAACAGGCTTTATGACCCGTTCCTTTATTTATATTAAACGCCACGCAATAAGCCCCGGGTTTCTTATTGGTGTGCGGTAATCACCTTCCCTTTATTATTCACAATAAAAATTCGAGTATAAGTGCCAACTGTTAACATGCTTGGAAACAAAAAACTCGCGTTCCTTAATGATCTAAAGTAGTAAAAACGCTCGATTTCTCTTCATATGGAAATTGTAGATTTTTTTCTGACAATATTTTATACTAAAGTGGAATGTTGGGGAGGGATTCTAAATGAATGATTTTGAACAGAACGTTCAAAGTAAACGCAATGACGCTATTGATTCAGGGGTAGGATTTATCGTCTCATTTGGTTTTTTCGCAACACTTTTCATCATTGCAACTGTTATTAAATTTATCGGTTCTTAAAGACTGCTGCTTACTGGCAGTCTTCTTTTTTATCTATCATGTGTTTCATCATATGTGATTTTGCTACGAAAGGTTCCGTGTTCCACTTTAAAAACATAGGAAATAGCGCCTTGCTTATCCGTACGCCATATTTCAATCCCCATCTTCTCCAAACGCTCTATCACTTCCTTATGAGGATGCCCATACCTATTACGCTCACCGACAGAAATAATCGCTACATCAGGCTGTACAGCGCTCAAAAAAGGCACTATAGATGACGTATTACTCCCATGATGAGCAACCTTTAAAACATCCGCCCGTAAATCTGGATACGTAGCTATTAAAAATTTCTCTCCTTCTTCTTCTAAATCACCTGTAAACAGCCACGTTGCCCCTCCTAATTTTGCCCATATTACAATTGAAGCATTATTTTCACTTCTCGCTTTTCCTGTTGGAGCTAACACAAAAAATTCCGCTTCATTTACGCTCCAACTCTCTCCTTCCCCCACTTCACTTATTTTCACTTCCTTTTCTAATGCCTGTTTCTTTAATACTTTTTCTAATACCGCATCTTGTTCTTTTCGGCCAAATACAACTTCTTTTACGGTTATATTTGATAATAACTCTTGCGCAGCACCTATATGATCCGCATCTCCATGCGTTACAATTAATTTATCAATTGTTTTAATCCCTTCCTTTTGTAAATAAGGGATTAAAATATCATTTCCAACAGAAAATTCATGCTTTTTCCGTTGCCATTCTTCCTTATTTGCACGCATTGTGCCACCGGTATCAATGAGGTAAATCTCTTTATCGTACGGGAGGCGAATTAAAATTGCGTCTCCCTGTCCAACATCAAGAAATGTAACACTCCCACTTTCTCGAAAATACGGATATACATAATGACATGTACAAACGAAAAGAAATATACCCGAAGCTACGAACATAATTTTCTTCGACACCCGCCTTTCCCAAACCATCAATATACTAACAATACTCGCGTAATATAGAGCTACAAGAAGTATAGATGTTTGCCCGAAAACAAGGCGGATAAACGGTAAATTTTCACAATAACTTAGAAAATCATTAGAAAGATTCAAACCTATTGATAGTACATTCGCAAGTCCTTTCGCAAGAAACGGGACGATCGGTATACATACCAAAACGATAATACTACACGGCAATACAATAAGAGATAGAAACGGAACGTATAGGATATTAAGAAAAATACTATATGGAGAAAAATAACCGAAGTGATATAACAAAATCGGAGTACTAACGAGTTGTGAAATAAAAGAAATATAAATGGAATTTCCGATTACTCCATTACTACTATCTAGTAAAAGCGGGGCTGACAAAAGCAAGGCGAAACTACCAACGAACGAAAACTGAAAGCCAATATTAAAGACAAGATACGGATCAAATATAAGCATACATATAGCTGTAACGCTTAAAGCATCTAAGCTAGATAAACGAATAGAACATATGAAAGCAATCAACATCAACACTCCTGTTATAGAAGCTCTTATAACAGACGGTGATGCTCCTGCTAAAATCATATATAGAGGAATGCAAAAGATAAGACATACTGTCGCTATCTCCCTCGTCACACCACTTCTTAGCAAAATAAAATACACAATCACCATTAACAATACGATATGCGATCCTGAAATCGCCAACAAATGTACAAGACCAAATTGCTGATATTGCTCTTCAACTTCAAATGTCATTTGTTGTCTATCACCAAATACTAATGCATTCATAAAAGCACCTGATTGCTCCGGAAACATTTCTGTAACGCCCGAGATTGCTTGCTGTCTCAAAAGAAGAATCCATTGCACGAGTGACAACGATGTTTTTTGGCATTCAGAAATATATGTAGCCTCCAATATGAAATGAATATTTTGCTTATACAAATAATCACGATAATTAAAACCATGAAAGTTCCGAGCTATTGGTGGTTCTTTCCTCTCACCTTCGAATACACATGATACTCCTGCATGTAATTGTCGCAGTTGTTTCTTTTCCAAGGCCGATTTAATTTTGTAACTTAACTGCACTATATTTTTATTGTGATCTTCAACTTGAAATGTTAGGCGATCCCCGTTAATAAGAGGTGTATTTTGTATTAGCCCCCTTGTAACTTCGTAAGACTCTCCTAGAGGCTTGTTTTGTCCTTGAATATACGTAGTGTACATAGCGCCACTAAAACACGCTAACATACAAAAAAAGAAGGTTTTACGCGAAGTACGGTATAAACAATAGAAAACATACAAAACGAGACAACAAGTCAGCAGTAAAACTGAAGTGGAAAAGGCAATTGCAATCCCTATGATAAATGAGATTGCAACATAACCCCATTGTCCATACAACTATACTCACTCCTTATAGCATCATTTTTGCTTTCGTGAATACATGCTGTAATTCTTCCATTGATAAGTTTTCTTTTTCTAAAGATGCAAATAGTTCTTTTAACTCCATATGACGCTTTTGATCCTCTAATGCTGCAATATTATATTCTAGCGGAACGTGTTTCACTGTTACATTCGCTTTTTCAAATAACTCTACGGCATATGGATGATTTTTATAATCCTGCGCATAATAAACTGCTGTAATACCACTTTGAATAATCGCCTTACAGCATTGTAAACAAGGGAAATGCGTAACATAAATTTCCGCTTCCTCCGTTTTCACACCGAATTTTGCACACTGTAATAAAGCATTCATTTCTGCGTGAATTGTACGAACACAATGATTATCAATAACGTAGCATCCATCATCTATACAATGTACGCCACCTTTAATTGAACCATTATATCCACCAGCAATAATTCGTTTATCACGAACGATTGTCGCTCCTACTGCAAGCCTTGTACATGTACTACGTAAAGATAGCAGATGGCTTTGCGTCATAAAATATTGATCCCATGAAATTCGTTCCATATTTTTCACCTACTTTTTTGTCTACTTGTAGTGTAGCGAATGAAGAAAAACTTCGTCAATCTTTTACGGAATAATAATTTGATCTTTTATTTTTTCCAATGACTTCACACCGATCCCATCAATCTCTAACAAATCTTCTATTTTCTGAAAAGGACCATGTTCTTCTCGATATTTCAAAATACTTTCTGCTTTCCGAGAACCAATGCCTGTAATTTTTTCAAGTTGTTCTTTAGAAGCCGCATTTATTTGAACTTTCCCCTCCCCCTTTGAAATAGCAGCTACCTCTTGCACTTGTTCGTTTTCATTCGGTACATAAAGGATCATTTGGTCTTGTACCATTTGTGCTAAATTCACCTTCTTCCTATCTGCCTCGGGTAAAAAACCACCTGCCTTTTCAATAGCATCCTTGACCCGGTCCCCTTCTTTCATTTCATACACCCCCTCTTTAACAACAGCCCCTTTCATATCAATTACAATTATTTTTTTCTGCTGCTTTGCATCCGATATTTTTGGTTTACTTTTCTTCTCTAGCTCTTTCGCTTGAACATCCGTTGCAATGACCGTTCGCTCTGTATGCTGGTTCGTTTTCCAAAAAAGAAGAAAAAGTACAGTTCCAATAATAGCTACTAATCCTAACCATTTCTTTGGAAAATCCCACATCATTTTACACCTCTAATCATAAATTTATAACATCATTCATATTGTTTAGGAGAAAGCTGTTACGAAGGAGGGATGAAACATTGAACATAGGAATTATAGGGACAGGGAACATGGGGAATATACTAATCGACGCATTTTTAGAAACCCGTGCTGTCAAACCTTCGTGCCTTACAATGATTAATCGAACGCCCGCCAAAGCATATCATATAAAGGAAAAACACCCTTCTGTTCATATAGCCAAAACTATCGATGAGGTAATCGAACGATCACATCTTATTTTTATTTGCGTAAAGCCGATAGATATATACCCGATCCTACAAAAATACGCTGAATATTTTTCTGATGAAAAGTGCTTAGTTTCTATCACAAGTCCAATATCTCCGTCACAATTAGAGACGCTTGTACCTTGCCACATTGCACGTATCATTCCGAGCATTACAAACCGCGCCCTGTCTGGCGCATCACTATTTACATTTGGAAGTAAATGCTCTGAAGAGTGGCAACAAAAGCTATTTCGCCTATTCAAAAACATTTCTACTCCTCTTATGATAGAAGAAGATATAACGCGCGTTTCATCTGATATAGCAAGCTGCGGCCCTGCATTCTTTAGTTATTTATTACAATGTTTCATTAACGCTGCTGTAGATAAAACAAATATTACACATGAAGAAGCCACTACTTTAGTAAGTGAAATGGTCGTTGGAATGGGGAAACTACTTGAAAAAGAGATTTTCACATTGCCTACTTTACAAGAAAAAGTATGTGTTAAAGGCGGCGTTACAGGAGAAGGCATTCGTGTTTTAGAAGAACATGTTGGGGATATGTTTCATAAATTAATTGAGCGGACACACGAGAAATTTGATGAAGATTTAAAATGCGTCGATCAGCAATTCAATAAACACACATAATAAATACGTCATCGTCATTCCAAATCCTTTTTATAAATACTTACTTTTTTACATTACATTTTCACTTAAACTAGTATTTTCACACTTCACGTATATCATCTTCTTATTATGCTAGAACTAAAATTACAACTTCTTTACAAAACAAAAGCAACCTTCTCGGTTGCTTTTGTTTTACCCGTTTTTCTTCGCCATGAAGAAAATACGCTCTGTTTGTTCTGTAACTTCAAGTCGCTCAAAGTCACCAGTGACGCAAAGCACGGTAAAACCAGCTTCTTCAAGCCATTTCGTTAACTCTTCGACCTGATATGCACGTTGCACGTGACATTCGTCAAAACGATGGTACACATCTTCTTCTGGGTCTTGAACAAAGAATGTTAAATCATGTTCTACACTATTTGATTCTTCACCAGGGAAGCAATTCCAAATAAGAGATATTTCTTCTCCATTCACTGTGTATGTTTCATTTTGAAATACATGATGTATTTTATATAAAGAATGTACATCAAATAAAAATAAACCATCTTGACGTAAATGGTGAAACACTCTTCGAAATGTTTCTTGCACTCCATCTTCTTGCAATACATAGTTTAATGAATCACAAAAGATCGTTACACAGTCAAACTCACCTGGAACGTCAAGCTCTCGCATGTCTTGTTGGTAAAAAGGAATAAAGTATCCTTCTCCGCCTAGTTTTTGCTGAGCGACCGTTAACATCTCTTCTGAAAGATCGACACCGATTAAATCGTAACCCTTTTGTACAAGCGGAAGTGTTACATTACCAGTACCGCATGCTACATCAAGAATCTTCGCCTCTTTCATATCCGCTTGCTGTAAACTCTCCTCTGTAAATTCCACCCATTTATCATAAGGAACATCATTCATTAGTTCGTCGTACAACAATGCAAATTGTTCGTATTTCATTGGTCTAGCTCGTCTGTAATATCCTCACGTGGCACATCGCCCCAAAGACGCTCTAAATTATAGTGATTACGCTCATCTTTATGGAATACATGAGCAACTACATCTCCAAGGTCAACTAGTACCCAGCGTGCTTCGTCAAAACCTTCCATACGTTGTACGTCGATTTGGAACTCATGTGCTTTTGATTTAATTTCACGCGCAATTGCTTGCACTTGCTTATCTGAGTTACCGTGACAAATAATGAAATAATCTGCAATTGGTGAAATACCTTGCATATTTAGGACAACCATATCTTCTGCTCTCTTATCATCAGCTGCTTTTGCTGCTAATACTAATAACTCTTTATCTTTCATTTACTAATTTCCTCCTTGATAACTGCGTTGTATGTTTGGAATGTTAATGGATAAATCGTTTGATTTTTTTCCATTAAAAATTGAATTGTTCGCTTTAACGCAAATAATAAAGCTTGATTTATATCCGTATATGCGAGTTTACGAGCTTCCTCCACCCCTGGAAACTTTCGCCCAGGCTCAATGTAATCAGCTACATAAATTACTTTATCTAACATCGTCATTTTCTCATGACCACTTGTATGATATGTAATAGCTTGCAGGATTTCAGGATCCGTAATGCCTACTTCTTTTTCTACTAAGTATGCCCCAACAGGTGCATGCCATAACTCTTTGTTATAACAAAGTAAATCTTTCGGCAAATCTTCACTTTTAATAATCTCTTCCATCTCAGAAATCGCTCTACACTTCGCATAATCATGGAATATAGCTGCAACTTCAGCCTTTTTTTCATCCACACCGTATAACTTAGCAAGTTCAATTGCTGTCTCCATTACACCTATTGTGTGTATATAACGTTTTTCATGCATTTGTTGTTTGACAATATGAAGTGCTTTCTCACGATTCATACAACCCATTCCTCTCGATATACACCTGTACTTTTTCAGGAAGTAAATATTTACATGTTCGCTTCTCTTTATATCTCTCACGCAATAAAGATGAAGAAACTGCAAACTCCGGAATTTCCACAGTGGTGATAGGATAAGGCGTACGCAATGTATAACCAGGTCTTGCAACCCCAACAAACGTCACAAGATCGAGTAACGCTTCAATGTTATACCACTTCGGTAAATACTCAACCATATCTCCACCAATAATAAAGTGAAACTGCACATCCGGATACTTCTTCGTCAATTGTAACATAGTGTCATACGTATACGATGGGCCCTTCCTGCTTAGCTCTTCTAAACAAATAGAAAAATGTTCCTCTGCCTCAGTCGCAAACTCTAACATTTGTAAGCGATTTTCTACACTTGTAATATTCCGCCCTTGTTTATGCGGTGGAATTTGGTTCGGTAAGAACCATACTTCTTCTAAATTCAAAGCGTGATATACTTCATTTGCAATTAGCAAATGCCCATAATGTGGCGGATCAAATGTACCGCCAATGATGCCAATTTTTCTCAAAAGAAACGCCCCTTCCTTTTACCTACAGTAACTCTCTTCATTCCTATCCGAAGAGAGTTCACTGTTAATAAAAGTTCAATTGGTTTCGCTCTCTACATCATTACGCACTAACGTTAAAAAATAGCATATGCTATTCTTTTGATCGCGGAAGTTTAATTTGTTTATTTTCTCTAGATTCTTTGTATAAAACGATTGTACTTCCAATTACTTGAACGATTTCAGCACGTGCGCCTTTTGCAAGTTCTTCTGCAACTTCACGACGATCGAATTCACAGTTTTGTAGCACACTTACTTTAAATAGTTCACGAACTTCTAAAGTATCTGCGATTTGTTTAATCATATTTTCATTTACTCCGCCTTTTCCTACTTGAAAAATAGGTGTTAAATGATGTGCTTGTGCACGTAAAAATCTTTTTTGTTTTCCTGTTAACATATATGTTAGCCTCCAAGCTTTCTTATAACTAATTGTTTCATTCTATCGATATTCGGTACACGCCCTGTCCACATTTCAAATGCAAGCGCACCTTGATAAACAAACATATCAATACCATTTTGAATCATTGCACCTTGCTCTTTTGCCTCACATAAAATTTTCGTTTCAAATGGATTATAAATTATATCTGATACAATCGTCCCTTTTTTTAACGAAGAAATTTGTAATGGCGTATATTCGACGCGTGGATGCATACCTATTGTTGTCGTCTGAATGATAATATCATAATTTCCTTGTTCTTCTGTTGCTTTTTCTAACGATAAAGCAACAGAATTAACAGTAGCCGTACATGCAGCAATAAGTTCTTTCGCCTTATCTGCTGTACGATTAGCCACATCAATCTCTTTCACACCTACATCAGCAAGAGAAAAATAAATAGCTCGACTAGCACCACCTGCGCCAAGCAATAAAATACGTTTCTCCTGAAGTGGTTCACTACTAATTGACTGCAGCGCTCGGACAAAACCAATTCCATCTGTATTGTAGCCAATCAATTTTCCATCCTTATGAACCACTGTATTTACTGCACCAATTTGTTTTGCTAGCGGGTCAATCTCATCCAAATAATCCATAATAGCAACTTTGTGCGGCGTTGTTACATTAAATCCTGAAATACCTAATGCTTTTAAACCTCTTACTGCTTCCCCTAGCACTTCCTCTTTAACAAGAAATGCATGATAATGGGCATCCATATTCAAGTGTTCAAATGCATCGTTATGCATAACAGGCGATAATGAATGTCCAATTGGATTTCCGATTACACCATATAATTGTTTCATAAATCCCTCTCCATATTAAATTAAAGATTTACGTAGCGAAACACTTACTCCTTTTGGTACGTGTGCAACAATTTTTGCTCCCGGTTCGTTCACAGTAACCCATCCTAATCCAGAGAATACAACATCCGTTTTTGGTTCACGAATATTAAATTCGTATTTCACTAACTCTGGCATATTTTCTAATTCTTCTGGTGTTGGCGGGCTTAGTAAATCCCCAGCATGATTTTTATACAATTCATCTGCTTTCTCAAGCTTTGTACGATGGATTGTTAAACGATTCGAGAAGTGACAAGTAAATGCACGACGACCACCACTTACATAATCAAAACGTGCCAATCCACTGAAGAATAATGTTTGTTCTTCATTTAATTGGAACACCATTGGCTTAATTTCTTTTGTTGGTGTAATAAGCTTTAAGCTTTCTTTTCCAACATAATGAGCCATTTGATGGTGGTTAATAATACCTGGCGTATCATATAAAGAAGATTCTTCGTCTAACGGAATATCAATTAAATCAAGTGTTGTTCCTGGGAAATGAGATGTTGTAATTACATTTTCAGTCTCATCACTAAATTCTTTAATCATACGATTAATAAATGTTGATTTTCCTACATTCGTACATCCAACAACGTAAACATCTTTTCCGCCGCGGTAATACTCAATAGCATCTGCCAGCTCAGCAATCCCTTGCCCTTTCGCTGCACTAATTAAAAAGACATCTTCTGGCTTTAATCCTAGCTGCTTTGCACTATAGCGCATCCAATGCTTTACTTTATCATGTTTTACTGACTTAGGAATTAAATCAGCTTTATTTCCAACAAGTAATACTTTATTATTTCCCACGAAACGATGTAGGCCAGGTAACCAGCTACCATTAAAATCAAAAATATCTACAATTTTAACTACTAGCGCATCCGATTTTCCAATTCCATTTAGAATACGTAGGAAGTCATCATCTGTTAATGATACATCTTGAATTTCGTTATAATGTTTCAAGCGAAAACAGCGTTGACAAATTACTTGTTCTTTCTCTAAAGATGAGGTAGGAGCATATCCCACTTCGTTTTTATCTTCTGTTTGAATTTCTACACCGCAACCAATACATTTAATTGTTTCAGTCAAACTTTATTCCTCCCAGTTAATTAAACCTTTTTTCTTCATATTTCTCATAATTCTTCGTTCAATTTTTCGATTAAAGCGCGTTACTAATCCGTCCGTTTGTGCTACCGGTACAACTAAAATTGTATGAAGTCCCACTCGGTTTCCACCTAAAACATCCGTTAGTAACTGATCTCCAATTACTACAACTTCATCTGGTTGTAAACGCATCTCTTGTATCGCACGCTTAAACGCGCGAACAAATGGTTTACGCGCACTATGAATAAATGGAATACCTAATGGATCAGCAAAGTCTTTCACACGTTGCTCATTATTATTTGAAACGACCGTTACTTGAATACCTTGCTCTTTCATTTTCAAAAACCATTCTTCAAGTTGTGGCGTTGCATTTGGACGATCCCATTCAATTAACGTGTTATCTAAATCAGTAATGACACCTTTAATTCCACGTTTTTTCAAATCTTCTGGTTGAACATGATATACATTTTTCACATATTCATTTGGTAAAAATAGCTTCAATTTCTTTCACCTCTTTGAGGAGTTTTCATAAAAATTTTTCGACAACATATTTCGATATATGACCTGTGGATAAAATTGTACACATTTTCCACATTAATTTTTCAGCTAATTTGGAATTTACTAACAATCTATACACATTTTATCCACCTAGGTATGTGGATAACCACTCGTTTGTGACTGTCATATTTTTTTGGTACATTAAATGCAACAACGAATCAATCCTTAAATTATTAGGAGGTGACTCACCTTGAAAACAAAATATATGGAACAGTTGTCTACTGAGTTACTCACTGAGTCTTATTATAAAGCAAAAGAACTAAAATTAAATCCCGACTTCATTTTACTTATAAAACAAGAAATGATTAGACGCTCATTAGAGGACAAGCTTGTCAAATCGTCTTGATTACATATAAAGTGAAATTTTAATGAGCTAACTTGTAAAAAGAGCCATCCTGCGATGGCTCTCGAATAAACAAGTACTCCCATCTAGGGAATTTCATCATTAAGCATCTTTGTCCATAACTCTTGCTTACAGTTATAAAATGTTTTCTTTACTTATGAGCCGAACGAGTAGCAATTTTTTCACCAAGACGAAGCTCTTGTCCACTCTTCAATTCCTGCACTACTTCTATCATATCTTTTTCAAACAATAACACAACTGTTGAGCCAAATGTAAAGTATGCCATTTCTTCACCTTTTTGAACAGTGTCTCTTTCATGCAACAGCTCAATACTATTAACAAACATAGCTCCTACTTTTACAAGTGCCATATGCTCACCGTCACTATTTACTTCTGTAACAGAGCGATAATTTTTTGACAATGGCTCTTTCCCATATTCCATACCAGCTGCATTTACCGGATATGACTTTCTACCAAGTACAAACCTTTCAGTCACAGAACCAGAAAGCGGACTATGAATACGATGATAATGACTTGGGCTTAAATAAATAACCATGTATGTACCACCTGCATATCGCTTTGCACGTTCTTCATTACCTAGCATACCCACGATTGAATAACGCTTACCTTTAATATCAAATGTTTTTGTGTCCTCAATAGGACCGTGATCAGCAAAAACACCATCAACAGGACTAACGATACTCGATGCATCTGTATCAACACTACGCTTTCCTTCTTTTAGCTTACGCGTAAATAATTCATGCAATGTTCTATATTCCTTCAAACCCTTTTCCATCTCATCTTGGTTAATTTGAAAAACTTTCGCATACGATGGAATAATGATAGAGCTCAAACGAGATTGTGCAAATTTACGTAATATATAAGAAGTAAAACGACCATTTGTAAGTTCGATCATAAGTCGATATAATGTACGTCGCAAATTGCGAAACCTCCTAATCAGTCTATAACTTTAGCTTCCCCTTCTTTTCCTTCTATATCATATGTAAAATTGGTTCTTATTCCCACATATCATATAGAACTGTCTCATTATACATGCGGAAAACTAAGTATGGTATTATTCTTAAATTGTTTAGCACCCTCTAATATTACAGATAGAATCCGTCATTTTCAACAGTGAACATAGATTTCTTCTGAACACAACTCTTTTTCTTTCCTTATTTACAAAAAGAAAAGCAGCCCATTTTAAAATATGGCTGCTTGCAATGTACATTATTCTTTCGCTTTTTTCTCTTTCTCAGCTCTTACAAATTCATGGAACATTTTCATTAAAGCGCGCTTTTCAATTCTTGATACGTAGCTTCTGGAAATACCAAGTGCCTTCGCAATCTCTCGTTGCGTTTTCTCCTTATCAAGCCCCAGTCCAAAACGCTTCACGATTACTTCTTTCTCTCGTTCGTCTAAAATATCGATATACTCTTTAATCTTTTCTAACTCCATACTAAGCTGAATCATATCAATTACATCTTCAGACTCTGATTTTAATATATCGATAAGCGATATTTCATTCCCCTCTTTATCTTGCCCGATTGGATCATGAAGTGAAACGTCTTTTTTCGTTTTTTTCAGTACACGTAAATGCATTAAAATTTCATTTTCAATACAGCGTGCTGCATACGTCGCAAGTTTTGTGCCTTTTCCTGCCGAATAGCTCTCGATCGCTTTAATGAGCCCAATTGTACCAATTGAAATTAAATCTTCTGCATCTTCCCCTGTGTTTTCAAATTTTTTAACGATATGAGCTACAAGCCGTAAATTATGTTCAATTAACAGATTTCTCGCTTGAGCATCACCTTGCTCCATTAACTCTAAGTACTTTCTCTCATCGTCTGATGATAACGGCTGCGGAAACGCATTATTCTTCACATAAGAAACAAAGACAAACACTTCTCGAACCATATATCCAATTGCGGCGAATAGACTCAAACCTTTCACCTCCGCCAAAATAGTGGTCTTTACTATGTGTATGTGGGCGTGAGGTTGTTTGTGTCTGTACTAAGCAAATATGGAACCCTTAACTTATTGGAGAACTAAATGAACCCTATCGATTGAATTATATTTTCATTATATTATAATTTACAAAGTGCGAAAAATTAGAAAGAGGTGTTTTCATGCCATACTCAACTGTAAAAATCAGAAACTCTATCGTACTCATTTTATCACTCTTCCTACTTTCAGCCTGTGAACAACAAAATACAAATACACAAACTGATAACAACAAAAAGGAAACTGTGACAACAAAAGATAATACAAACACCGAAAACAAGAACAAACCCGAAGAACAGGAAAAAGCTAAAAATCAAACAAAAACTAAAAACCAAGCAATGCCTGAAGATCCAGTAAAACCTGAAGAACAGACAAAAATTAAAGAAAAACAAGACAACGCTGCAAATATAAACATAACAGCAAGCAAGGCTAAAGAAATCCTCATCCGAAAATTCGGAACATTAGATAAAAATGAAGTTACATACAATCTTCTACCTAGTGAAAGCTCGGCAAAAAATAAAATTAATAATAAACTGGGTACTGATTACTATACTTTCACGCCTCAATTTGATAATTATCGTGCTGATTTCACCTTTTCTGTTCATAAACAAACAGGAGAAATTATTGTTAATGGGAGTGACGGTAGCACATTAACTGAATCAGAATTTAAAAATACACAAGAAAATCAACAAGTTAATAAACAAACTGGGAAACAATCGAATGAACCAATAAACAAACCCGCCGATATTACTACATTCACAAGTGAGGATGCCATAAAAATCTTAGAAAAAACGATGGGACCTCAAACAGCTCAACTACACTATGGCGCCACAACTGAACCTATCGGAATAATCAACGGAATTAAACTATACGATGTTTTCTATGCACGTGGAGAGGGCGAGCGCCAACGCGTTTACAACTTTGCAGTAGGTTCGGATGGAAATATATATGATTGGTATGAAGCTCAAAAAGGCGTACTTAAAATCCACTAATATCTCTTATTCATATAACTAAAAGCCAATCGAGATTCTCGATTGGCTTTTCATAAAACTATTCACTCCAAATCTTTTCCCCCGTATGCGCATCAATATAACGAATTTCTCGACTACAATCAAAGGATTCTTTATAATTTTCATCCGTCGTTTGTTTATACAGTAGTTCGTAGTTCGTTTCCTCTACGTCATTTTCTAAAAACCATTCTAAATTAACTCGCATGGCCCCTCTGTATATTGCTAACGCTTTTTCCTTTTTTACTTTTGGTGTTGTTTCGTATGTAAGTAATTCTTTTATAAGGTTGCTAGACTCTCCGGAATAATGCACCACAGCCCCATTTCCCGCATTGATATTAACCATAAATTGCTTATACTCTGCCGGAATGCCATTCACATATACGGAAAAGGTAAATCTTTCAATCCCATCTTCTGCTTCTTCACGTTCTTCCCAAAGACGTAGATATTGTGTGACATCTGGAATAACTTGTTCCAAAAATTGAAGTGCTTTTTGTAAACATTCCTCTCTAGGAAATATTTGCTTTACTTCTTTATCGTCTGTCAGTTTTATAAAACCAGTTAATTCATTGGTAGATTTATCAACCGTAATGCCAATTAAATTATTATATTTTAACATCGGTAAATGCTTTTTAAAGAATTCATTCATTAAATATGGATTCTTTTCTTCTTTCTGTTTTTGTAATTCCTCTTTCGGAACAAATTTCATTCTTATTTCATCATCATTTTCCGTCTCAGCTACTTTTGTAAAATTTTCTTTATTCCATTCAAACAAATCGAATATATCGTCTGGCCGGCTACCTTTTTTCGGTTTTTCAACAGCTACAGTTGAAGGCAATTTATAATGATCGGGCCCAAATAAATCTTTACCTGTACTTGCATTAATAAACGTATGACTAGGTTCTGGTTCATATACAAGATGATTCCCTGTTACTTCTTCTCCATTTTCATACTCACATGAAGAATGTGTTAAATCTACAAATACAAGTCTCATATCTTGTCTAGCTTTTAAATTCTCTAAAACGACGTTCTCCTCAACAAATTCACTTGGCCATAACGGTTTTTTCTCGATAGCTTTTTGTCCATTATAACGAAAATGCACAACATTCCCTGAAGGATGAACTCGCACAACACACCCTGTATTCGGCAATGGATAGCCATTTACTTCTTGCATATAATTTACTTCTTTCCGACCACGCCTGTCGTCCTTAACCGTTACATATGTATAAAATTCATATCCTTCTTTTGTATATTTTTTTAAGAATGCATTTGCAATCTCTCTTGCTTTATTCTCTCCTATCGCTTCCTTACCACTCGAACTCGAAAAATATTTTTTATCATCTATACTAAATTCGATTAAATTACCAGTATGTCTATTCAGCGTAATTTGTATCGTTCTCTCCTCATCCTCTTTATGTTCCCACCATAATAGATGATATGGGTCATCCACACCTTCTTGATCATCTACGACAAGCCTATAATCATCTGAAATGTCAATAATATGAGCCACTTGCCCTTTTCCTTCTTTATCTTTTTGATTCATCATACCTCTCCTTCATTACAATTTAAGGTAATTATAACAAATAAAACTAAATGGCTATAAACAAAAAAGACTAGAGATATCTCTAGTCTTCTACTTCGTCTCACGATGTAGCGTTACTCGCTTTAATCGTGGACAATATTTTTTTAGTTCGATGCGCTCTGGATTGTTTCGTTTATTTTTTTTAGAAATATAATTACGATCACCGCACTCTGTACAAGCCAATGTAATATTTACACGCATATGTAATTCTCCTTTCTTTCAAAGATCGCAAACTAAAACGTAATGATTACGATTTATATGTTATATAAGTTTATTCTATTTGTCAATTACAAAAAAAAGACAAAAATCTGAAACAATTAGTTCATACGAAATTCACACGAATCTATTACTATAAGAATTGTACATAGTGAATTTATTAACAATCACGTTTATTCATATAGAATCTTACTCGAAAGGAGTTGAAAATATGAAAACTAAATATCGTTTTATGATCTCCTCATTTGCTGCTTGCGCTTATATGCTTTGGTATTTAGTATAATAACAACCTCACTTGTAAATAGGAAAAGGTGTGTATATAAATGGAATATAATCAATCAACAGTTAACTACTGGAAAGCTTTTGTACTACCATATACATTTGCTTTAGAAGAGTTAAAAACTAAATTTGAAATTATGAACCGGGAAGCTCAATTTTTAGAGGATTACAACCCGTTTGAACATATAAAAACAAGATTAAAACAACCTGAAAGTATTATTAAAAAGCTTGAACGTAAAAATTTATTACCGACAGTTGAGAATGCGCAAACACATTTACAAGATATCATCGGCATTCGTATTACATGTTGCTTCGTAGAAGATATTTATCATTTAAAAGAAGTCATTCAAAAGCGTGAGGATATGGAAATCATAGAAGTAAAAGATTATATCGCTAATCCAAAGGGAAACGGATATAAAAGTTTACACATGATCATTAAGTATCCTTTATCACTGAATTCTGGTACAAAAGATGTATTTGCAGAAATCCAGTTACGTACACTTGCTATGGACTTTTGGGCAAGTTTAGAACATAAACTTTATTATAAATATGAAGGGAAAATACCTGAGTATTTAAAAGATGAACTACATGATGCGGCAATGAAGGCTGAAGATCTTGATAATAAAATGGCAACAATTCGCCAAGATATTGATGATATCGAAGCATGTTCAAATCAAATTCTATTACCACTATAAAAAGGTTCTCTCCAATGAGAACCTTTTTTATTTCGCTATTTACGGGCAGTAAGACTCCCTGATTAAAGTTTCACTTTATTTCTTCCCTATCGTGCGAACCTCTTCAATTTTCCAGCCATCTTCTTCTTTTCCAAGCGCATACTGTACATTTTTCTGAAGAGTGACCTCCCCATCTATTTCCTTTTCCTTTGTTTCAACTACAACATACCCTGCTTTACTAGCTTTCATGTCTATATGTTCCAATTTAATTTTCTTATTTCCCTTTTGAAAAGCGGCTTCTTTTTGTGTTTTTAAGTCTTCAGCACTAGGCAGCTTCTTTGAGAATAACTCCATATGTTCAGCAAGATTTTTTTCATTTGTCGTCCGTACAAATTTCTCCATAACATCTTGAATCGATTTTTCTTCTTCTTTCGTTATTTGTACCTTCTCCTCAATTTTTTTAGTAGTAGATTTTTGTTCTATATAATTCTCCTTGGATTGACATCCAACTAGCAATAATACACCTATTAGAAGGGCTCCTATCCCTCTGAAAAAAGTCCTCATCTTTCCCATCTCCTAAAAAGAAAAGTGAGGCATTTCGCCTCACTTTTCTTGATAATTAGCGTCTTCCTTTATTCGGATCGCCACCGCCAACAATATCAAAGACACGTTTAGCGATATTTGTATTCTCTTGAACGCCAGAGAACAAGTATTTACCAGGGCCAAATGCATATACGTTTACATCTTCCCCCGTATGTCCACCTGTTGTCCATCCTGTAACCGAACGCTTATTGAAAATATCCTCAATCGCATTATCAATCTTTGTTACATCTTTTGAAGGAGCAATATCATTTACCGCTTTAATTTCTTCTGGTGTTAATTGTAAATCAATATATTTTTTTAATGTCTCTTCTACATTTGCACCTTTTGCAATCTCATTTGCCATGAAGTCTGGTGTGCGTTTTGCAGCTTTAATTGGATCTACTTTAAAGTTATACTCACCATTCGCACCTAAAGATAATCCGCCAGTAGCGTGGTCTGCCGTTGCAACGACTAACGTATTTTTATCTTTTTTCGCAAACTCAATCGCTGCTTTAAATGCTTCTTCAAAGTCTTCCATTTCACTCATTGCACCTACGATATCATTATCGTGTCCAGCCCAGTCGATTTGACTTCCTTCAACCATTAAGAAGAAACCATTTTTATTTTTGTTCAAACGCTCAATTGCTGCATTTGTCATTTCTTCTAATGAAGGTGTCTTCTCATTACGGTCAATCATTTTATCTAAACCGCCTGGTGCAAATAAACCTAAAATTTGATCGTTTTTATCATTTAACAATTGATCTCGATCTGTTACGTAGCTATAACCAGATTTCTTAAACTCTTCTGTAAGATTGCGATCTTTTCTAACAAAGTTTTTTACACCGCCGCCAAGCATAACATCTACTTTATGCTTCCCTTTAATTTTTTCATCAAAATAATCATTTGCAATTGCATCCATATTTTTACGACTAATGTCATGCGCACCGAAAGCAGCTGGTGTTGCATGTGTAATTTCAGAAGTAGCAACGAGTCCCGTTGATTTCCCTTTTTCTTTCGCTTGTTCAAGAACAGTTTTCACTTCTGCTTTATCATTATCAACTGCAATTGCCGCGTTATATGTTTTAATTCCCGCTGACATAGCTGTTGCTGCTGATGCAGAGTCTGTGATATTTTCATGTTCATCTTCCGGATATGTTTTTTGTGTTCCTACAAGATGCTTATCAAACTCTGTAGATTCCATCTCGAATGTTTTTGGATTATCTTTCATATAACGATGAGCCGTCATGTATGAAGGACCCATACCATCTCCAATTAACACAATAACATTTTTAATCTTTGCATTGCTTCCGCTCTCATCTGCATTCACTTCACTAGAACGTGTAAAATTCCATGTTGCCACCGAAGTAACTGCTAACGACGCCACAACTGCAAATGGCCATGCTTTTTTCACAAACTTTTTCACTGTCTTGTCCCCCTAATTAGGTTATTCATTTCCCACTATCAAATTTAATAGAAGACTATTAAGAGAAAATTAGTTATATGTAAATTTTTTGTTAACTTATGTAAATATCAGTTATAATTTGTATAAGTTTGTCTGTTCGTATCAACCTTCTTCCCCTTTACAATTAAAATATAAACAAGTTGGATTTCATGTAACGTAAATCTCTTATTTAACATTTTCAATCTACTTTTATGAAAATTAATAGAAATGTGGGGCCTATTTATGAAAACAATAAAGCTAGATGAATCTTTTATTTTTGATTTACTCGACCTTTGTAAAGCTATTGGATGGTTACAAGATAAAGAATTTATGAAAAAACAATTCGAAATGTATCTTTCTCTCGGCACACTTATCGGTTATATGCATGAAAATAAACTGATTGCAGCTGGAGGAGTATTTCCTTTTAAAGATAGTTTTTCTACTATTGGCATGTTAATCGTCCATCCTAATTTTCAAGGCCAAGGCATCGGACGTATTTTGCTAAATTGTTGCTTAGAACACACTCATCCAAAACAACCAATTGTACTTATTGCAACAAAAGCTGGCGAGCCTCTTTATACATCATGCGAATTTCAAACAGTAACGACGATTCATCGTTTTGAAAAACAAACTACTAAGACACATATTGCTCATACACAACAAGTAAAAGAACAAGATCTTGTCTCACTTATTTTTCTCGATCAAATTACAACTGGAGCTAATCGTTCCTTACTTTACTCATCGCTATTACCAAGAGCTATACACTCTTTTAAAATTGAGAGAAATAACTGTATAGAAGCTTTTTCCTTATGTATACAAAAAGGTAATATATTATGCGTCACTCCACTTATCGCAAAACAAGAGAAGGATGCTATTCAATTATTCAAGAGAATCTGTGAATGTTGGAATGGCACAGTAAGAATTGATGTCCCACATTCACAATTTTCATTTCGTAAATTTCTTCAAACAGAAAATTCCCAAGAAACGCTCCTTTCACCTCTTATGATGAAAAATGGTAGCCAACTTCCTGGAAATCGTAATATGCTATTTGCTATGATAGACACAGCGTTATGTTAGAAAGGGGACACCTAATTGAAGCGATTTAGCTATTTTATGGTAGGTTGTCTTACTCTTACACTATTAGTAGGATGTAGTGCAGCAGAAAAGCCAGTAGAGCAAGTAAAACAAGTGAAAAATACACTTACAGCGAAACTAGCTACCGAGGAAAAAATGGTAGAAATAGATGGTCAAACCATTTACTTTAAAAAGATTGGTAATGAAAAACCACCTTTACTTATGATCCATGGATTTGGAGGATCGTCAGATGGTTTTCAAAAGATTTACTCAGACTTAGCAAAAGATCATACAATTATTTCTGTAGATGCTTTAGGATTCGGGCGCTCATCTAAGCCAATGGATTTTTACTATTCTTTCCCAACCCATGCAAATTTGTATTATAAATTAATGAAAAAACTAGGTTATGATTCGTTTGCAATACTAGGACACTCAATGGGCGGAGAAATTTCTCTTAATTTAACCTATTTATATCCTGAAGCCGTTACCCACCTTATTTTAACTGATGCTACAGGCGGTCCTCATACATTCGTTAATAAACAAGGTTCACCAAAACCACAGTTGTCGACTGATTTAAATACTGTTTCTACTATTGCAGATTATGATGAAAACAAAGTTAAATCCAAGCGTAATGATGAAGAGCATTACAATAAAATGAAATTATGGCCTAGACGTCTTCAAATCAATGCAAATGAAATTAAACAACCAACCTTAATTATATGGGGAAGAAATGATAGTAGCGTTTCTTGGAAAGAAGGAGAAACGTATCATCAATTCTTAAAAAATAGTACTTTCCATATTATCGAAAAAGGTTATCATGCACCATTTCGTCAAGAGCCACAAGAATTTGTAGGTTATGTAAAAGAATTCTTTAAGAACAATAAAGTTGAAAAATAACATAAGCGGGTATCTCATTTTGAGATACCCGCTTTCATATATTAAGCAGCTTGCTTTTGGCGCTTTTGAGTTTTTGATCCTAATACTTTCGGAATAACGAAACCATCTATTCCAAATTTACCAGCATTCATACCAGAGACTAGAACGAACATTGATAGGATAACCATTTCAGGATTTACACCAATTGACCCACTAAGCATATAGGAAAAGTTCATTACAAGACCGAAAAAGACCGCTGTTTTTGTTAAACAGCCTACAATTAAACCAATTCCGACTAAAATTTCTCCCCACGTTACAAGTGTATTAAATAGATCAACGTTTGGAATTGCGAAATCTTGTAAAAATGATGCCCACCAAGATTGAACAGCCGGTTGTGCTCCTTTAGATTTTTCAATTGCACCTTGTAAATAACCAGTTGCATCGAACCCTTTTCCTTGTAGTTTACCGATTCCAGCCATTAACCATGTATAACCAAGATACACTCGAATTACTGCCAACACAAAAGAAACTGCTTTGTTTTCTCTTAAAAATTGAATAACCATATCTTCCTCCTAAAGTTGTAATTAAGTTAGTTACAGATAATATAATATCATTAGTTACTTATTTTTAAAATGTTAATCATGAATAATTTGTGACATACATAAAAAACATTAAATACTAATATATAGTAACTTCTATTACCTGTAAAAACTTGAACATATCATACCATAGGTGATAATCATTTTCATTGAAGAAAATGTAAAAAAAATGTGAGTTAAGTGTGAAACGCATTTATTCAAATATAGAATAAATGCGTTTTCACTATTTATAGAATTGAAATGTACGTGTCTCCTCATCGATTAATTTCGCCTCTTGAAAAGCATCTTCTAACGTTTTTTCATGGCTAATAAGCCCATAAAATAAGCGTATTGTAAACATAAGTGCTGCATTCCCATCTACATAATCTATCGATCCAATATACGATTTCGCCCCACTATGTAAGAAAGATTCTGCTAGTTTTCGCTCCCCTAACGTACACCCGCTATTTACAATATGTGTATTATGCAATTTTGCATATTTATAAATTTCTGCTGCACCAAAGTATCCCCTCGGTTCATCTTGTTCATATATATCTTCACCTAACTCTTCCATGACAAACTTTCCTTCCTCACCATGAAAGCAAAAAATAACATAATTGATATCATTATATAAACCCTTTCCAGAAAGAATATTAATGAACTCTCTCGGTCTACCAATCCAGTATGTTACAACTTTTGCCCCAAAATATTCAAGCGATGCTCGGATTGATTGCGCCTCTAAATCCGAATTAAAACCAACTACTAATGCAACATTCAACATACACCCTCCATCCTATAATTAGATCTCATCAATCAGACTTTTAAAAGATACATCCATTTCATATATACCTGTTTCTTGCAAAAAATCAGATCTAGTTAAAACGACTTTCTGTACATATTGCCTATACGCTGTAATTGTCCCGTCGTGAGATACAATGCAAATTCTTTCAGCGCCTAGCTCATAGCACCAAAGAAGAAATTCATCTACTATTTGCTGAAAACGATTCTCTGAAATAGTATTTATACCTTCCGTCCATAACTGCTTATTTGTACTTTTCTCTATCGAAAAATGTGGAAATAAATCTGTTATCATTCCCTGATCTACTATGTAATCACATGGTAATGTTTTCGCTCCTTCTCGATAAGGAAAAATACGTGGGGATACATATGGATGGACGATTTTTTGACAAGCTACTTTCGCACTCCATATTGCCGCTGTTTGTAAAGTTCTACGTGTAGGACTGGCAATTAATATATCCGTTTCTTGCAATGGTACATCGAATTGAATGAATTTAGTCTGATTCCTTCCCTCATTCGTCAATGGTGGATGCAACACTTGTAAACTTGACGGTAAATCTTTTGTATGTTCTCCTTCACCGTGCCGAACAAAGACTAGTTTCATACCCAACCTCCTCTCGCTATGAAATCCTTCAACATAATTTCTTCCCTATCTCATCCATTATTCCTGCCATATGAAAAATCAATATGTAAAAAATATTTGATATAACATTTTGGAAAATATTACAATTATATATGTAAAATACTTTTTACAAGAGAGAGAGGGGAATCACAAATATGAAATGGATAACCATCTTAATTGGAATGATTATATGGGGATATATAAATGGATTTTTTAGTAGTGATAAAACTGCTAATCCTTGGATTACAGATGATGAACGTGAAACAAAAATTAAGCAGAAGGCAATTATTGCAAGCTGGTCTGGTGTTTTTATGTTTTGTTTCATTAACCTCTTAAACAAATGGTTAGGTGTAGGAACGAGCAATACATCAGCCTACTTACCATCTTCTGTCGCAACTATTTTAAAAGAAAATGTAGAGTTACAAATTTTATCTATGCTATTTATTACGTATGGCATATTTTACGTATACTATCGAAGAAAATTAAGCGCTTAACTTTTATCTCATGATTATCCTCCTAAATGGTTATAGTAATTAGGACGAAATGAAAGGAGCGATATAAAAATGAGTAACTCGAATGACTTTTTAGATACACTACATGAAAAACAAGCAAAAGATGAACAAAATAGAAAGCGTCAGGGGAACGGAAACCCCGCGAAAAAAAAGCCAAATAAAACACATAAATAACAATAAAAAACGTGCCTAAAATTATCTTTTAGGCACGTTTTTTTATTCTTCTTTCACCGAGATAACATTTCCCCAATTCCATCTCTCATAATACCATTCTGGTACATCTATATTTTCAATCCACTTCTTTTCCTGTTTCCCATCACTATTGGACAGCCATACATTGGCTTTCTTACGGTCTGAGCGTATCCATATTAATTGATTGTTCTTCTTCATAAAGATGGGATGATAGTCACCTTGCTTATGAGGTGGCTTTGTGATTTGCTGTTGTTTATCGCTTGTACTATCGATCTCATATAAGGATGGCAGTGGCCTTTTTTCTGGCGGAGTTTCTATCCCTGCCTCTTTTGCTCGTGAAACGATCATTACTTTATCGTTCTTCCATGCAAAATCCCAATCGACATATCCTTTCGGCGTAAAGGTGTTCTGCTGAAGTGCCGGCAGCTCTTTTACTTTTAAATGTTTATTCTCTAACGCAACTCTTCCGCTTCCTTCAATATAAGCTAAAATATTCTTGGATGGCGCCCATTTGAACCATTGTGTGTTTAATAACATTTGATCTACTTTTTCAAATCGACTGCCATCTGCTCGAACTAAGCAAAGCGTATTACTATCAGCTGACCATGAAGCTGTCGGTACCGCTAAAAATGAAATCCACCTTTGATCTGGCGACCACTCAAACCCACTTGCAACTAGTGCTAAAAAATCATCATGTTCATTTGGTAATGCATACAAATGCTTCATTTTATGAGGATTCATATGTGCATCTTTTTGCACTTCATATAGCTGAGCTCCTGTCCATCCTGTTGGAAGTAAGTGTGCCTCAGAAGATACAAGAAACTTCTTTCCATCAGGATACCATGCATAATCACCTACACCAGCCGATACATTTTCAAAATCTGTATTCTTATTTTTGACATCAAACGTATTTAATGTATTCATAAATACAAATGCAATTATATTCTCTTTCGGTGACCATTGATAATTCGATACTTCAGATTGCAATGGCCTAACTTTCTTTCCATCTTCCAGTTGGTACAACTCCAAGGTGTTTTGCTTCTTTCCTTTAGCATAGGCAAGCCATTCTCCATCATGGGACCATTTTGGCCCTGTTATGTACTCACCTTTTGTTATTTGTTTTTCTTTCCCATCAATTTTAATCCAAAGGTCATGATGACGAATAAAAGCAACCTTCACCCCATTATGTTCCGCACTAGTACTAAAAATTGAAGATAAAAAAATAAACAAAACCACACTACTACTCACGATAATTTTTTTCATACGTCCCTCCATTTTTCTTATAGCATTCCTCATATTCCGCTTACTATATGCTAATTTCGCTCCATATTAATTGCACAATTGTTGTGGATTTATACTCAGTAAGGATGTGCTTCCCCCCACTGTGTATGAGCCATTCGACATAATTCCAAAAAATTTCCCAAGAAATTTTTAATTCAAAGAGGATTGGTATGAATTATGTCGAAAGTATAGTTTAGCCAACATTCGATTTCATATTTCAGAACAAAAATGTAAGATAACTTTTCGGAATATTAGCACTTTTTACTAGGGGGAGTTTCAATGAAAAAAACTACATCTGCACTATTAAGTATGGCGCTTGTCTTTTCTAGTTTTGGAGCTTTAAGCGCGCATGCTGAATCGCTGCAAAAGGAGAAGCAATTTAGTCCACAGTTAAAAGCGAATATTGAGCAATGGGGAGAAAACAAAATCGCGCAAAATGTTGAAACAAAAACATCAAAAGAAATTTCAGTCATTGTAGAATTGCAACATGCTCCGCTCGCTTCACAAAGTAACATTCAGCATGCTCCAGATTTAAAAAATGGAAATGTGCAATCATACCATGCACAACTAAAAAAGGCGCAAGAGGATACAACAAAGAAAATTAAAGAAAAAGCACCAAAAGCAAAGATAAAAGAAACGTATAGCACGTTATTTTCTGGATTCTCTATTTCTATCCCAGGAGATCAAGTTGCTGCTTTAGCTTCTTTACCCGAAGTAAAAGCTGTTTATCCGAACTTAACATATAAATTGCATGAAACAGCAAAAAGCGCTACTAAAGAAGAAGCGCCAAATATTGGCGGACCGACAATCGGTGCACCTGAAGCATGGAATTTAAAAGATCCATCTGGCAAACCGCTTGATGGAAAAGGTATGAAAGTCGCTATTATTGATTCTGGCGTAGACTATACACACCCCGACTTACAAGCAAACTATATCGGTGGATATGATACAGTCGATGAAGATAACGATCCGATGGATGGTAACGTACACGGTACTCATGTAGCTGGTATTATTGCTGGTAACGGAAAAATTAAAGGCGTTGCTCCAAATGCGTCTATTCTAGCCTATCGTGTAATGAATGATAGCGGTACTGGTACGACCGAAGATATTCTTCAAGGTATTGAGCGCGCTATTCAAGATGGTGCAGATGTTTTAAATCTATCTCTCGGTCAAGATTTGAATGTCCCTGATCAACCTGTAACAATGACGTTAGAACGCGCAGCAAAACTTGGTGTTACTCCAGTCGTTTCAAATGGAAATGATGGACCAAAACCTTGGTCTGTTGATGCTCCTGGTAACGCAAGTAGTGTCATCTCTGTTGGCGCATCGACTGTTTCTATTCCATTCCCAACATTCCAAGTAGCTGGTTCTAATAAATCTTATCAAGGATTACCGTTATCAAAAGCAGATTTCCAAGTAGGAAACGATGCTCAGCTTGTCTATGTTGGCTACGGTAATTCAAGCGATTACGCTAAACAAGATGTGAAAGGTAAGTTCGCCCTTGTTTTACAAGGAACTTCGAGCACGTTAGTAAAGGCAGAACAAGCGAAACAAGCTGGAGCTATCGGGGTGCTACTAATTTCTAATGAAAAAAAAATTAATATTATGCCTGAATATTTTGGCCGTGAAGAGATAGCTCTTCCAGTTATGCAACTATCAAGTACAAATGGCGAAGAATTGAAAAATTTAATTACAAAAAGAAAGAAAAATATAAAGATTGGACAACCGAACAAAACAGAACTTATTGGTAACTTCAGCTCAAGAGGACCATCACAAGGAAGTTGGCTCATAAAACCTGATGTTGTTGCACCTGGCGTACAAATTACTAGTACGGTACCAAGGGGTGGCTATGAATCTCACAACGGAACAAGTATGGCTGCGCCACAAGTAGCAGGAGCTGTTGCCTTACTACGTCAAATGCATCCTGATTGGACGACAGAACAATTGAAATCTGCTCTTGCCAACACTGCAAAAACATTAAAAGATGTCAATGAAAATACATATCCTGTTATGGCACAAGGATCAGGTTTAATTAACATTCCGAAAGCAGCTCAAACGGATGCGTTAGTAAAACCGAACAATGTAAGTTTCGGTCTTATTAAACCGAATAGCGGCAAAGTGAAACTAACACAAAATATTACGTTACAAAATCTTTCTAACAAAAAGAAAAACTTTTCAACTCGTATTGAATTACTAGATACAAAAACAAAAATCCAAACTTCTTTCCCTTCTTCTATTAGTATGAAACCGAATAGTAATATTGAAAAACCTTTTACTATTACTGTAGATAGCTCCTTACCGCAAGGCGTATATACAGGGAATCTGTATGTAAAAGAGCAAGGGAAAACTGAAGAAATGCGTATTCCATTTACATTTAGTATCGATCCGAAAGAATACAAGCGTATTGATGGCCTTGAAATCGTTAATTCTACTTTCAGTCCAAATAATGACAAAATATTAGATGACAACCTAATCAATTACTATTTAGTTACACCAGTTGAAGATATAGCGTTTCATGCCAATTTAATCACGAAAGACCGTGTGACATATCAAGGTACGGTATATCAAGGTAAAAACGAAACACCAGGTTATAAATCTTTCAAATGGAATGGTACAAAAACTGATGGATCTCCTCTACCTGATGGCTTATACCAAATCGAAGCTGTCGCTTCTACCTCGGGTGGAGAAACAAAGCAAACAGGAGCTGTATTTATCGACCGAACAGCCCCTAAGTTAACACACGAAATTGATCAAGAAAATCTTGTTATTAGAGGGAAAGTTGACGATATCCTACTAGATTGGATGACAGAATCTGGTTGGGTTGCACCTGGTATTCCAGTGAGAATGCAATATGAAATTAACGGCAATGGTGTGTGGGAAAGTGCGTTCCTGAATCCTTGGGAGAAAAGTTACGACATTTATTTCGATCGTAACCAATTACAAGAAGGAAAAAATACTATTCATATTGTAGCAACTGATGCAGCTGGAAATACATCTAATTTAAATGTTGATTTAGAAGTGAAATAAAGTGAAACTTTAATCAGCCCTCACTAATCGGACGTTTACGGACAGTAAAGCTTCCATCTAACTTCTTTGCTCCGGCCGAATTTTGAGGTAGGAGTTTTACTGCCCACAAATAGCGAGATAAAATTATTGTTGACAATCTTTTAAAAATAGTTTGTAACTACTCAGCTTTTTCAGACAAAAAAGCAGGCCAAATACATGTTTCCGATTTGAAAACATGAAAAAAAATA